>CAIKYX010000050.1 GCA_903831745.1 Oligoflexia bacterium | reverse complement strand
CTTCGTGTTTTCCGGGTGATCATTTCTATCTCGGCAATGAAAAACTGATCAGTCAGAGCAAAAGCGAGAAGTTTACTCCGGCCTTTCCGTTTTTCAGCGCCCTCAGTCTGGGCATTACCTGGCCATCTCTCGGCATCTCAACCGAGCAACAAAGCTTCGAATATGCTGCAGTGACCGAAATCCAAAAGTGGGTACTCGAGATCAAAACCAAGTTCGGTGAATGCCAGATTCAAACACTACTCAATCACGCATCGAAACACGGCTACACCCTCGGAAAATTTTATTTGCAGTTTGAGCAGGAAATCGAAAAAGGATTGTTACTTCAAGACGAGCAAGGACGAATCAATATTCTTTTGACCTCGTGAAACCGCTTCGTTGACCGCTCGCTCAACCCGACGCTCGAGCTCGCCCAAGTTACCGGGCCAGTCTTGACACTTAAACCATTCCACCGCAGCCACGTCGCACGTCAAAACCGGAACGGCTCGCTTGCTGCACGCGCGCTCGATAAAATACGGCAAAAGATGAGTGGTAATGTCATTCTTACGATCACGCAAAGGCTTCAGCGCAATGGTTTCGACCGAGAGTTTAAAAAACAACTCCGAATGAAAGTCACCATCCTGAACGAGCGCATGAATATCAGCCGAACTGGTAGTCATGATTCTGAGGTCGAGCGGGTACCGCTTTGCCCCTCCGATCCGCATAAAGTAGTCGTTCTCCATCGCAGAATAAAGCGCATTTTGAACTTCCGGACTCAGCGCTCCGATCTCCTCCAACACCAGAGTGCCACCATTGGCCAACTCGAGTGCTCCCGGCTTGGTAAACAGGCTCATCGGCATCGCACCTTTTTCGGTTCCGAAGAGTTCGCTCATCTGAAAAATCTCAGGCACCGCTTCGCAGTGAATTTGCACAAACGGTTTTCGCGCCCGATCCGAACGGCGATGAATTTCATAGGCAATACTTCGTTTGCCAGAACCGACTTCGCCTGTAATCAACACTGAACTTTGATGCTTGGCTGCGCGATTCACTTGTAAATTCAGCTCAATTGTACTCGGCTCGCTTCCAAAAAGCGGTACGGGCACTGGCCCCACCCCAAGCGACGAGATCGGACTGAACGCCGGCTCACGCTTGCGCCGATTGCGACTTTCGACAGCCTTTTTTAAGATGCGCGATAATTCTTTCGGATCGAAAGGTTTAAGAACAAAATCAAATGCGCCGGCCTTTAGCGCATCCACTGCGGCTTCGACCGTACCAAAAGCAGTAATCATTACGACTGGCAAGTCAGCGGCGAATTCGCGGCAGTAGGCCAGAACATCCATGCCACTCTTGCCGGGCATCGACAAATCGGTAACCAGAACATCAAAATCTTCGGTATCCAGCACCGGGCGGGCTAGATCAAAGCTCGAAAAAGGATACACATCATAGCCTTCGCGAGTGAGAAGCGCTTCGAGAATTTTAAGCAAATTCGGTTCATCATCGATGACCATGATTTTATCTTGCATAAGCATCCATCAGCCGTACCGGTTGAAAATTTACAGTCACTTCGGTACCCACTCCGAGAGTGGATTGAAGTGTAATCTTGCCTCCGTTAAGATGAACCAGTCGCTCGCAGATGGCAAGCCCCAGTCCCGTACCCTTCTGGAACGAAGTAAAAAAAGGCTGAAACGCTTTGGAGAGGACCTCAGCCGACATGCCTACACCCGAATCCCGCACTCTAAATCCGGTCTCAAAGGCCTCAATTTTGATCACCACTTCTGATTTTTCTGCGCGAAGCGACTCACTCGCCTTAAATGCATTTTGGATGAGATTGATCAGCACCTGTTGCAAATGATCGGGCACCGCAAGGATGGGAATTTTTTTAACTTCCGGATTGAATTCGATTTGTTCGCCCGCCTTGAGGGTCGGCTGCAGGTTCGAAATCGTTCTTTCGATGACCTCGACCAAATCGACTAATTCGGGCTCTTCTTGGGGAGAATGGGCAAAATCTAGAAACTGCGACACCAAACGATTCAGGCGATTCACTTCCTCACGAATCACTTTCACCCACGCATTGGATTCGGGATCAGCCAATTCGGCAGCGCCACGAATGGCCCCCAGAGGATTCCGGATCTCATGCGCCAGACCTGCCGCCATTTCTCCGAGTAGCACCAGACGATCTTTTTCTTGATTGGCTTCAATACGGGCCAGGCGAATCAGCGTATTGCCAACCTCCTGAAGAGCATTGAAAATCTTAGAATAGGAACCGAGGCTCACTCGCCAATCCTCAAAAGTTGCAGGGGTGTCGACCACGATTAACGCGGTGATTTCACTTTGGTAAAAAATGGGAAAAACCACATCTCCCTGCAAGAGATCGAGATACTGTAAGAGCGAACTGTATTCTTCGCGTCTCGACTGGGTGAGAATCTGATCCCGCTCCATTCGGATCAATTCGCGGTGCAAGATCGGGGTGGTCTTCTGCTGCCGGGCAGTTCTAAAAAAATTTTGAACGGATTCCGGAAAAGGCTCGCTCTCATGATGAAGGAGGACACGGATGCGGGTGGCATCAATCCATTTTTTGAATGCCTCTTTCAGAATACCGGTCAGCGCCTCGACATCAGTGACCGTGGCCATCGCAACCTTGAACTCTTCTAGCTCACTCGCCGGAATACTTCCGTCGAGACTGGTAATCTTGCTTCCGACGAAGCGAAAAAAAGTAAGCAGAGGACTCCAGAGCACCAGAATTGAAAACGAAATAAGAAATGAGTTGAGAAGAAAAAGTGGAAAAGTTTCGCTGATGTATTGATAAAGTAGCGCAAAGAATCCGGTAATGACCAGAGCTAGAATCAATGTGGCAAAAAATCGGGTCAGCAACTCCTCGATCTTGAAGATCTTCTGCGGATTGATCATCTGACTGACAAACAACAGGTAAACGGTAAACAGCAAGTTACCAATCGAAGGAATCGTATAGCCCAGAAAAGGAATATGATCGAACGAGCAAATCATCAGCGAAATGCCGAGTCCTAGGTATAACACCTTCCGATCGGCAAGCGAGATGAGCTCGACCCGTGTCGGAGAATGCAGTACCAGATCATGAATCATCAGATAGAGATACTCGAGCAAAATAAAACTCGGCCAAAACGAAACCAGACTCCAGAACAATGAAGAACTTCCAAGCGAAAGCGCGATCATCACGCTTAAAATCATCGCCCCAATGAGGCTTACCCATTTTAAAAGGCGACTGACCAGGTCTTCACGGGCAAACATCTGAGAAATGATGATGACCCCGAGCGGAGACAACCAGACATTCAAAAACCAGTGCACGTCTTTTGAAAGTCGGCCACCGATGGTCGCATGTGAAACGAAACTCAAAGCCCAAATCGAAACTGAAAAACAAAGGATTGAAAATAGAATGGCAATTTTCTGACGCCAACTTCGATAAAGGGTCCAGCCGCCGATCGAGAGACTTGCGAGGCCCAGCACCAATGCCGTTTGTTTTAATAAATTCATTTCGGTTTAAACTCCGAACAGAAGAAATGCCAGCCACAGGGTAATGCCACTGACGAGGGGAATAGAAAAATTGTCGTCGATTTCGAGTGGAATCATCTCGGCACCGCCCCCGGCCAAACCACCGGCCAAGGCGATACACGCCGAAGACACCACAGGAACATCAGTCAGGATCAGGTAACAAAAAGTGATGATCGCACAAATGCCCATTCCGGCTGCGGTGCCGATCAAGGACTTTCCATTCTTAAAGCGAATGCCCTTGTCACCCCAAAGAATACCGAAAATTGAAGAAACCGGGTCTCCGATGGCCAGGAAAAGGATCGATAGCACTGCTATAGGGCGCGAGAAAACAATAATCGATAGTAAGACGGAACCCAGGTAGAAAGGTGTACCACTGATCTGGTTTGCCTCGTGGGTTCGCATCAAAGGCCCCATTACTTTGATCGCAAATCGATTCAAGCCCGGAAATTTGAGTCGAGCATACTCGGCAAGGAGAAAAAAGGTCAACGCTGCCAAAAGAATTGCAACACTGAGCACCTTTGGCAATCCAACGGAATAGACGAAGGCCATGGTCAGCCCCATTCCGCAGTGCCAGATCTTACGCACCAGGTGTAAATCGTTTCGAAATCTCAATCGCCAAGAGACTGGCGGTTCGATGTTTTTTTCCATGAGCCTCTTTAGTATACTCGATCGTTCTCTCTTGACAATAACACGCTGTAACCTAACCTATAAAATATAGGAGTTTCTAGGATGGAAACAACAATTGGAAATACTTCCGGAAAATGGGCCAGCATGCTCCAACGGAACCAGGTTTATCAGGACCAGATTTGGGCTATTGGCGGAGGAAAAGGAGGAGTAGGCAAAAGCCTAGTCGCTTCTTCGCTCGCGTACACCCTTGCCAAACAGGGCATTCCCACACTGGCGATTGATCTCGATCTGGGCGGCGCAAATCTGCACACGGTTCTTGGGCTTCCGCCTCCCGCTCGCTGTTTGTCCGACTTTTTAAGCGGAAAAACCCCACACATCAAGGATTGCATCACTGAAACACCCTACGATCATTTAAAAATCATTGCCGGTGCCAAAGATGATCTGAACATCACCCAACTTTCAAACGATAAGAAACAGTTGCTGATGGAACAGATCAGAAGTCTTCACCATCATTTTATCATTCTCGATTTGGGCGCAGGTACCAGCCAATATACTTTGGATTTCTTTAACATGGCAGATGTAGGAATCATCACCGGCCTTCCCGAACCGACTTCTATCGAAAACGCCTATCGATTCCTGAAAGCAGCCTACTACCATCGTTTGCACCAGAATCCACGCTTTGAAGCGATTCGCCCTCTCATTGAGGCGGCCATGTCGCCGAATAATCCATTAGGCATCCAATCCCCTACCGACTTATTGAATGAAGTCAGTTTCAGGGATGCTTTACTGGCCCATGAGCTCAGAACGTTCATCAAAGACTATAAACCGAAGATCATCATGAACCAGACTCGCTCTCAACCCGATGTCGATGTCGGATTCTCGATGAAGAGCGTCGCAAAAAAATACTTCGGAATTGACATGGATTATCTCGGATATCTTGAATATGAGCCGAATGTTTGGCAGTCTGTAAGAAGAATGCGGCCCATCCTGGCAGAGTACCCGCATTCGAGAATTGCATTACATGTCGAAAGAATGTGCAACTTTCTCTTAAAACAGGCTAGGATCGAACAGACAAAGTAAAACGATGAACCTCAATGACGAACACCAGAGCTTGTATGATGCGCTCGAACTGACTCCGGACGCCACTCCGCAAGAGATCCGCTCTGCTTACCTTCGCCTAAAATCAGCTTACGGAAAAGACAACATCGCTCATTACACCCTCTTCTCGCGCGACGAGACCGAGAAAATGCTTCAAAACATCGAAAACGCTTACGTAACTCTTTCAAACCCAGAAAAACGCAAAGGCTACGACCACTCGCAAGGTCATGGCCATATGCCTCTTCAGGACGATCGCTTCGTGTTCACTCCGCCCGAGTCGAGAGCAGCCGAAATGGCTACGAGCCCGGTTGCAGTCGAAAACGCACCTTCAGACCTCGAGATTATCATTCAAAACGAGCAAGAATGGAGCGGAGCCGCGATTCGACGAGCTCGCGAAGCCCGCAGGATATCGCTTGATGATTTGTGTGACTACACCCGGATCTCAAAAACCTATTTGCAGGCGCTCGAGGACGATGACTTCAATAAACTTCCCGCAGCGGTTTATGTGCGCGGATTCCTGCAACAGGTCGGCAAACGCCTGAAGCTGCCTGTTGAAGAGCTGACCCAAAAATACCTCCAACGCCTGAAAATCGCGCGTCCGGACAAATAGATTCAGATGAAAAAGCAGCTCGCACTGACCGCCGATCTCGTTTCTCAAGAACGGGCCGACAAATACCTCCATGAGCTTTTTTCGGAACAAGAAGAACTCTCGCACTTATCAAGGTCCCAGATCCAAAAACTGATAGAAAATGGGGCAATCTTGGTGAATGGCAAAACCATCCGCTCGAAAGACCTGATCCCTCTTGGATCTTCGGTACAGATAGATCTGCCTGAAGCTTTACCCCTGGAAGCGGTGGCCGAGAACATTCCGCTGCAGATTCTTTATGAGGACTCACATTTGGTGGTGGTCAACAAGGCTCCGGGACTGACTGTGCATCCCTCCGAAACGCAACACCAGGGAACACTCGTAAACGCACTTCTTTTTCATGTAAAAGATCTAAGCGGAATCGGCGGAGTCCTGCGCCCCGGCATCGTTCACCGCATCGATAAAGATACTTCGGGGGCACTCGTTATTTCTAAAGACGATGCCACCCACCTCGGACTTTCAAAACTTTTTTCGACCCACAATCTGACAAGAAAATACTGGGCGCTTGTATACGGATTACCTAAATTTTCGGCCGAAAACGAGCCTTTTCGCTTAGAAACCACTTTAGGAAGAAGTCCAAAAGACAGAACAAAAATGATGGTGGATGTGACTCCCGGCCGAAAGGCGGTGTCGTTTTTCAGGGTGCTTGAAGCTTACGGCGAAAAAAACAAAGCCCCGTTTGCATCACTCGTGGAATGCACGCTCGAGACGGGTCGCACGCACCAAGTACGAGTGCATCTTACGCATCTCGGGCATTCATTATTAGGAGACCCCGTTTACGGAGAGCCAACAGCAACTCAACTCAAATGGCGAATGTTGCCGAAGTCGGTTCAGCGCTTGGTAGAAGAATTGCCAGGTCAAGCGTTGCACGCCCGAACCCTCGGTTTTCAGCATCCAATCACTCAAAAATCCCTTATTTTTGAGGCTGAACCCTTCGAAAATTTTTCAGCACTTTTAGCAGAACTCAGACAATACACTGGGTAATTATTGCCTTTTCCTGAGACAGAATGCCTGACTTAATAAATCAGATTTATTTAATAATAACAATTCCCTAAAGCAATCCCCAAGAGTCTCCGAATTGTATCTTGAGTACAACCTGTTGGAGGCTAAATGGTAACAAACTACGATGGCGAACAAATCGAAATTCCACAAACACTTCCGATGCTCCCGGTCCGGGACATTGTCGTGTTTCCTTACATGATCATTCCTTTATTTGTTGGTAGGGATTCATCAATCAGAAGTGTCGAGGAAGCTTTGGCTAAGACCGATCGCCTGATCTTTCTATCGTCCCAGAAAAACATTGCAGACGAGCAACCGTCTCCAGAAGGCATCTATGAAACCGGCACTGTAGCCATGATCATGCGCATGCGCAAACTTCCGGATGGTCGCATCAAGATCCTAACCCAGGGTCTTTGCAAAGCTCGTGTGAAGAAATTCACACAGACGCAACCTTATTATGAAGTCCAGGTGGATCAGATCATTGAATCCGCCAACGAGAAGAAATCTGAATCTGAAGCTCTCATGCGCACTATCAAGGAACAACTTGAACGCGTCATTAGTCTCGGAAAAGTACTCGCTCCAGACATCATGATGGTACTTGAAGACATTCAGGATCCAAGCCGCATGGCAGATCTCGTCGCCTCAAATCTTGGCTTGAAAGTAAGCCAGGCTCAAGAAGTGCTCGAGACCCATGATCCATTCACCAAACTTCAACGCATCAACGAAGTGTTGAACAAGGAACTGGAAGTGCTTTCGATTCAAGCCAAGATCCGTGCGCAAACGAAGGATGAGATCACCAAATCCCAAAAGGAATACTTCCTGCGTGAACAGATGAAACAAATCAAAAACGAACTCGGAGACAATGATCCGAAGGGCGAAGAGATGGCGGAACTTCGGGAGAAAATCCTGAATTCAAAAATGCCACAGAATGTAGAAACCGAAACGATGAAACAACTTCAGCGTCTCGAGCGAATGCATCCTGAAAGCTCTGAAGCATCAATGATGCGCAGCTATATCGAATGGATGGTGGAAACCCCTTGGGGCAAGGCGAGTTCCGACAATCTCAATCTCGATCATGCGATGGAAATTCTTGATGAAGATCACTACAAGCTCGATAAAATCAAGGATCGTATTCTCGAATTCCTAGCAGTTCGAAAATTAAAATCCAATATGAAGGGGCCGATTCTGTGCTTCTCAGGACCTCCCGGTGTAGGTAAAACCTCACTCGGAAAATCAATCGCGAAAGCATTGGGTCGTGAGTTCGTAAGAATTTCTCTCGGCGGCGTAAAAGACGAAGCCGAAATCCGCGGTCACCGCCGTACATATGTAGGCGCACTTCCCGGTCGCATCATTCAGGGTTTGAAACAAGCCGGCACCAATAATCCTGTTTTCATTCTCGATGAGTTGGACAAATTGGGAAGCGACTATAAGGGCGATCCAAGTGCCGCACTTCTCGAAGTGCTCGATCCTGAACAAAACAACTCTTTCCGCGATCATTATCTGAACGTGCCGATTGACCTTCAAAACGTCATGTTCATCGCGACCTGTAACGTGCTCGAGAATATTCCTGCAGCACTCAAAGACAGGATGGAAGTGATTCAACTTGCGGGTTACACCCAGGAAGAAAAATACTTCATCGCGAAACGATACTTGATTCCAAAACAGATTACCGAGAATGGCCTCAAACCCGAACAGATTGAATTCAGCGAAAAAGGAATTCAACTGATCATTGAGAACTACACCCGCGAAGCCGGTCTTCGTAACCTCGAGCGCTTGATCGGCACTGTATGCCGAAAAACCGCACGAACCGTAGCAGAAGGTAAAACTGAAACTACCAAGATCGATCCTTTACTGGTCGCAAAATTTCTCGGACCTGCGGTTTATACCCGCGAGGCTGAACAAGAAAAAGACGAAGTCGGCATTACCACAGGCTTGGCCTGGACTTCAGTCGGTGGCGAGATCCTTTACGTCGAAACCGCATCCACTCGCGGCAAAGGCGGAATCACCCTCACCGGTCAACTCGGCGATGTCATGAAGGAGTCTGCGCAAGCAGCCTTGGGATTGATCCGCTGGAGAGCCGCTGACTTCGGGATTCATCCGGATGCGCTCAGTGAAACCGATATTCATGTTCACTTTCCGCAAGGCGGAATTCCGAAAGACGGCCCCTCGGCCGGAATCACCATGGCCACTGCGATTATTTCGCGCCTGACTGGAATTTCAGTCAGAAAAGATGTGGCAATGACAGGTGAGATTACTCTTACCGGTCGCGTGCTTCCAATCGGTGGCTTGAAGGAAAAATCGCTTGCAGCCATGAGACATGGAATCAAAACGATCATTATTCCTGACAAGAACAAAAAAGATCTCGAAGACATTCCTGAAGAATACCGACAACACCTGACCTTTGTTCCGGTGAAGTCGATTGACGAAGTGCTCGAAGTCGCGTTGACTCAAAAGATAGTTCCTATTGATACCAACGCGGCCGGCGCACAATCAGGCGATGTTCACGAAACACGTTCTGTAAAAGGAAAGAAACAAAAACCTGTCGCAGCGGCTGAACCCGCTGTTGCCAAAGCTTCAAAACGCGCATCGTAGATTATTCATAAGGCTGCGACGACGTGGCTCTGCCACTCGTAAGCAGCTAGAATGACCGATGGTTAGATTTTGCCTACCATCAAAGTACTCAAATCAAAGCCCGGGACAAAACACTTGTCCCGGGCTTTATTTATTGCCCTGTTCATGAGAAACTAAAAGCAATCGTCATGGATACAGTTGCCATCTGCCTGCTACTGATTGCCTTCTCTTTTATCTTCTCAGCGAGCGAAATTGCCCTGTTCTCCTTGTCACGCCTGCAGCTCAGACAAATCAAGGATCAATCCGAGGCACTTTTTCGCCGAATTCGGACTTTAATTTCAGATTCGATCGGACTTTTAATCACCGTACTCGTATTCAACGAAGTCCTGAACATGGGAATCGGTTCGTTGATTACCAGTCGTTTCATCGCCCCTTTGCCACTCGATTGGAAAACAAAGATTTTCATCGGCATTTTTGTCACTACCCCCATCACCCTCATCTGTTGCGAACTGACTCCAAAAATTGTGGCCTCTCGTTCGAATCGGGCGATCGTGACGCTATTTCTTCCGATCGTGCATGCATTTTATTTTTTAATGAGGCCATTGGTTTCATTTGTGAAATTCTTTTTACCTGCCCAACCGGTCAAGGAGCTTCACCAACTTCATGAAGAAGACTTTCTCATTCTGGCTGAAGAACACACCGAAACCGGTCACTTGCACGAGACCGAGCTTGAGCTGATTAAAAACGTTTTTCAAATGGATGACGTCCGGGTTGAATCACTTGCAGTACCCCTTCGAAAAATTGTAACGATTTCATCAAAATTGACGCTCGAGCAAGCCTCCCAAATTTTGCTTCGCGACAAGATTTTTTCGCGCGTACCGATCTGGGGCGAACACAAAGAAGACATTGTCGGCATCCTGAACACCAAGGACTTGGTCGAGCTCAAGGTAGATCCTACCCTGAAAGAACACTCCGTGATGAGCATTGCAAAAGAACCCCTGATTGTTGCGGGAAACATCACTCTCGAAGCCTTATTCCGAAAAATGAAATCAAAGAAACTTCAGGCTGCCTTCATCAAGAATAGTCAGGACAAGATTATCGGAATGGTGACGTTACAAGATATTCTCGAAATGATCATCGAGGAGGTATTTGAAGAATGAGCGGCTTCTCGGGCATCAATCTCATCCTCGTCATCCTGATTCTTTTTACGGAAGGATTTTTTTCGGGGTCTGAACTTGCACTCCTCTCTGCAGATCGACTGCAACTGAAGAAGAAGAGCAAGATGGGAAATCATGGCGCAACGCTTGCGCTAAAAATGCTGAAGACTCCAGAGCGAATCCTGTCCTCAACCCTGATGATCACCTCTACCTGTGTGATGGCCATCTCCGTTTTATTAACGCTCGAGTTTCATCAGATTTTCGGAGACCGCGGCGAACTTTATGCGGTCATGACCGGCTCCTTTCTTGTGGTGGTTTTCGGTGAATTGATTCCTAAATTTTTCTACCGAAAATTTTCGGCAGCACTGGCTCCCAGGGTTTCGATTCCTATTTTCTTCGTACAGAAGATTCTCAGCCCTTTGCTTTATCTCTCTACCCTTTACACGGTTCAGCTCGGAAAGGTGTTACAACCCATCGAGCAACTCTGGTCAGGAAAACGCGATGGAAAAGACGAACTCCAGGTACTGCTCACCCAGGACTCGAACGAAACCCGACTCAAAACCAATGAAAAACGGCTGATCAAAAAAATTCTAAAATTCCGCGACAAGATTGCCAAAGACGGACTGGTGCCACTGGTTCAGGTGGATGCGATCGAAAAAACGGCTCCACTCGACGAAGCCTTCGAAATCTATCAGCGCAAAAAACATTCACGCCTACCGGTTTACGATGATCGCGTTGACAATATTGTCGGAATGCTCGAACTTTCAGCAGTCATCAGGGTAAATGACACCCGTCAAACCGTTGACCGTTTCATGAAAGTTCCCCACTATGTTGCAGAGTCACAAAAGCTAGGAACCATCCTTCACGAAATGATGAAAGAAGATGTTCAGATAGCGGTAGTGGTCGATGAATACGGCGGCGCCCTGGGTTTGCTCACCCGTGAGGACATTTTCGAACAAATCGTCGGTGACCTGCAGGACGAGGATGATCCTGAAACCCGTTCTATCCGCATTTTAGGGCCTCATCAATGGATTGTGAAGGCAAAGACTCCGATCGTGCAATTAAACGAAGAGACCCAACTCGAGATCCCCGAAGGAGATTACGACACCCTCGGAGGCTTCCTCCTCCGTCAATTTTCCCGCATCCCGGATCCGGGAGATGAACTTTATTTTGACACCGCCGCCGGACAAATTCATTTTACGGTTCGCGAAGCATCTTCTCGACGAATCGAGAGCGTGAGCATTGAAAGAATCCTGAAGGATCAGTAGAATAGATTCAGGACCAGGGTTTTTCCTGGCCCAATATCATTAGGATGATTTTATGCAAAAAGGGAAAAACTCCCCCAAGACCGTATTGATTGTCGACGACGCACCTTACGTGCGAAAAACCTTGAAGCAAATTCTGGTTTCTCAGGGGTATAAAATCGTGGGCGAAGCGGATTCGGGATTAGAAGCCATTCGACTTTACGAAGAAGTCAGGCCGGATATCGTCACCATGGATCTGGTCATGCCTCACATGAATGGCGTCGATGCCACGCGCGCAATTCTTCTCAAAGATCCTGCTGCAAAAATCATAATTCTTTCGGCGATGTTGCAGGAAAATCTGGTTACCGAAGCGATTCTCGCCGGCGCCAAAGATTACATCGTAAAACCATTTCAAACCGAAGATGTTTTGAGAATTATGAAAACTGTCGCAGTAGAACCCGAGGCTCCGCGCCTCAGCTCCGTAGGAGGAGTCGCTTCATGATTTCATTTATGGGTGCAATTTTCAAATACACAGGACTGGTGCTCTCGGTATTGATTTTGTCGCACATCATTCAGATCAAGGGAGTCACCATCTCGCAATATGTGGATATGGGCATGAACTGGGTATCCGGAGTCAATCCGAGCGCTCCCTTTGAAAGAGTCACTCGCGGAGTTACCAAACAAGTCGAAGCCAGAAATAAAATGCTAGAGAGAAGCTTGAAAGATGATGCTGAAGTCACCAAGAGCGACCAGAAGGCACTCAATCAGGTGATTGAAACGTCGGCGAATCGTTAAATTTTCATTCCAGCTGCTTACAAGCGGCAAAGCCGCAATGCTTGTGCCTTATACTTGGCAAAAAGTAAGAGCGGAACCCACCATTGGGTTCCGCTCTGATTCATCCTTGAGATGAGGTCGGGCAGGCAAATTTAAGTTCCGGCTTGTCCATTAACTGGAGCTGGCAAACCTACTCCACGAAGCGCATCACCCAGAACATCTGGAGCAACACGTGGGCCGGTTTCGAGGTCACAGTGAGATACAACCGAAGAATTTCCGTTAACCGGAATCGCAATCGCGTTTGAGTGAAATGCCAAAACTGCAGCAACAATAAAAAATAGTTTCATAAAAGGTCTCTCTTTCTTAATAGCAGGTAATACTCATCTGAATACCAATCCTGTTACCTGTATAATTGCAGTGTTTGTGCCAACCCCCGGTACCACCACTTTTACACTCTAACTGTTTAATATTGTTTGACTTTATCGCTTGCGGCCATTCAATGAAGACGATTGAGCCTTTTTAAGGTGCTCACAACCTTTACACACATGTACAAAACTTAGACAGGGGCTTACTTGAAGACTGGAGCAAAGAAATCATGAGTCCGGTTCCGCGAGTTCATCCCGTCGATCGAGAACCCCCCGGCAATGCCCACCACCGTGGGCGCGCCCCCAGGAGGCGTACAGATCATGGGCCCACCCGAATCGCCGTGGTCGACCGAAGTGTGCAATAAGGCATGATCTGGACTACTGACCAAGATCATCTTTTGAGGTGCAGTGACCCTCATCTCGCTCAGGTTCCAAGTGCTCACTTTTCCGGATTGTCTTTCGTTATTCGTGCCAAAACCGGCAACAAAGCAACTGACGCCAGAATTCAGCTCGCCATTTGTGCCGAAAAAAACACCTTTTTCGCGGGCTGCAGGATAATAAACATCCGGAATCGACCCATGAAAACTCAAGGTGGCCTGATCGGCAGATTCGAGTGGCGTCGTCGAATCCACCCATTCTGAATCCTCAGGAAGCGCCACTTCGTCGATACGAATGATTTCATTTCCGCAAAACGCGGAAACCACATTCATGATCGGATTGTATCCGCGCCTGAAACAATGGGCGGCGGTTAAAATCGTATGATCGGACGTCAATACGCCGGTGCAGTTCAACCGGTTCGTCAGACCCGGGGTCACTTGGGGGATCTCGACTTGAATCCTGCAAATGCCCGGATAATCCTCCGGGCTTGCCACCAATGCTTGCGCAGGCTGGCTTGGGTCCAAATCGACGATTTCATTGGCCTGGGATTGGATGCCGATACAAAGCGCAGCCAAAAACAGGTATAGAACTGCGCTCTCTCTTCGCATTTCTCTCTCCTGCGAAGGTATATATTAAACTAGTTTAATTTAAGCAAGGAAAATTCGGTACCCAACCCGAAAAGAGGTTGATCATTTAGGTCGAGACGCCCCTTGAAGCATCCAATTCTTCCAGAATCAATGCGCCGAGCGATTTCAGGGCAAGCTCAATCCTTTTGGTGAGCGCGGCACTGAAGGGGATTCGAAGAAGATGGTCCATGCTGCCGTTAGAAATAAAAATGGGTCCTGCCCCTACCACTATATTTTTCTGAAGTGCCCGCCGGTAAACCTGAACCGCACTCACTCCCCCGGGAAGCTCTACCCACATGATCGGACCCACCGGAGGCCGATAAACCCGTGTTCCTTCCGGAAAATACTTTTCGATGCAATCCACGTAACGTTGCATGTTCATCACCAGACCTGCCCGAACGAGGCGCAAATGGCGATCAAAACCACCCTGGGCAAGAAACTCGGCCATCACATGCTGTTGCAAGGTTGGAGCAGAAATTGAGGTTAAGAACTTCTGGCGAAGTAGTTCTGGCTGATATTTTGAATTCACCACCCAAGAAAGCCTGAAGCCGGGCGAAACTGTTTTCGAAAACGATCCACAATGCAACACCAAACCCGTGCGGTCGAACGACTTGAGGGCTTTCGAGCGTAGCGAGTTAAAATGAAGGTCTCCATAAATGTCATCTTCAATGATCGGTACCGAATGTTCGGCCATCAGCATTACCAAATCCGCCTTGAACTGATCTGACATGACCGGAGCATAAGGTTTGGTAAAATTAGGCATGAAAATTCCCGCTGCAATTTTCTTTTGGCCAAGCAGTGCTTTCAGCTTCAAAAAATCAATCTCTTGGCGGGCGGATTGCGGAACTTCAACTGCCTTTAATCCGAGGTTTTTCAGGATTTCATACACCCCGAAATAAGTCGGAACATCCACCAGGACCGAATCTCCCGGTTTCGTCAAAGCACGAAGGCAGAGATTCCAGGATTCAAACCCACCACTGGTGATGATGATTTCGTCGGCAGAACAGGAAGTTCCGTGAAGGGTTGCCCTTTTCGCTATTTGCTTTCTGAGTTCAAGATTACCTTCAGGCCGTTCAAAGAGAAAAATTTTATCGGTCGTCGCACTTAAGGTTTTTCTCAGTAGCCTGAAGAGATGTTTTGTCGGAAGCAGCTCGGCCCCAGGAGCACTCTCCGCCAACTGAACGACCTGCGGATTACTAGTCGCCTGTATGAAAGAGTCAAGAACGAGCTCGTCGTAGGGCTCTTTTGCACTTTTTTGAGCTGGCACCATGGGTAGAGGAAGCGGGTCACATTGAGGAACACTGACAAAGAATCCAGATTTCGGTTTCGCCTCGATGATTCCGCGACACTCAAGCAAGGTATATGCCTTTAGAATCGAGGTCACACTTGCACCGCTTTTTATCCGCATCTCTCTTAATGACGGAATCTTCTCGCCGGGCTTTAGCAATTTACGACGAATCAGATCTTCGACTGTGCCTGCGACTTTTTCAGAAACCGATAGGAGATGAGGAGATCGTTTCATAAAATACCACCGAACGGACTATAGCATTCTGTTATGCACTTATTTGATAAAAGTACGATCTGTTATCTTGATTCAACCAAAAGCGTAAAATTCGCCTAAAATCTATACAGTCTGAAAGAAAAGGACTATCAGTATGAAGAGACAGCTCTCTGATGAGTTGTACTCGGTCATTTTATGAAGGTAATCGGAGCGATCATTTTTTTGTCTTTTCTCGGATTCGCCCTTGCTCTTCCCGGGCATCGGAAGAACTTGCTTGCCAGAACCAATGCCGATTGGCTCGTGGATCTGAGCAGCGCATTTACCCATTTTTTTATCGCGCCCCTCCTTCAGGTAACCTTCACTTACGGAGTGTTCCGTTATTTTTTTCCTGAGTTGCAAGGCGCAGTGTCCGGTTCACTTGCAATCTCTCTCGGATTATACGCCATCGTGGATTACGCATGGTACTGGAACCACCGCCTCTTTCATGGCGACCCATTTTTCTGGAAGCTTCATCGCGCTCACCATTCGCCAAAGGTAGTAGACGTACTTTCGACGTCGAGAAATCCATTCATTACCCATTTTTTTCGAGTCTATCTGTGGCTCGTGGGCCTCTTCGTCTATCTCTTGGCCGACCCTGGTTATTTTTTATGGGTCTCAGTCTTTGGCTCTGCCATCATCTTCTGGGGACATACTCCGTTTTGCCTGCCGGCTGATTCGCAAATCGAAAAAATGATTTCTCGCCTCTTGGTAACTCCCCGACAGCATTTGTGGCACCACAGTCGCGGAAACCCGAATTGTAATTTTGGCAGTGTGTTTAGCCTCTGGGACAGGATTCACGGCACCCTTTTTCAATCAGATGGTTTGCCATTAGCCTATGGCGAATCCGTAAACCTTCCGATATTGAAACAGCTCCTTTGGCCATTCTAATCTGTTATCTCTTTTTATCTCGTAACTGTACCTATGTTTTATCCGATTTTAACTTATAGTCGCGCTTTTGAAAGAAGGTCGAACTATGTTTGCTAAATCGCTTTTTATCGGTGGCTGCTTACTTTTATCTTGTACCGGGTTTGCAGGAGAAAAAGACGATCTCATTCAGGCCGAACGGGATATTTCTGCCGGCAGGTACGCCCATGCAGCACTTCTTTTAAAAGACATATTAATAAACGCAACCCCCGGCCAAGACACCGAAACACGAGCGTTGAATCTGGTAGACTCGATTTATGAAGCGACCGCTGGTGCCCCTATTCCGGTGGATTACGACAATACTTTTCCTGACGAACTTAAAGGCTTAAAGATCGTTTTTGCACGTCGCTTGCGCCGACCTGACGAAACGAAAGATGGCCAACCCGGAGACCATGTCATTTCGATCGATGTAAAAAAACCAGGGCTCAAGTTGCTCGTCCGACAGATCAAGCTCATCAGACCGTCAAGATCTTCGTCTGAACAGATCAATCTCAAGTGGAGTGATCAAAACGGTCTCATTGCCGACGACCTCGACGAAGGCAAGAGTCTGAATGGGCTCTACCTGCTTCAAATCAAGTTCAACGACGCCACATCTAAGACTTATTGGTTCATCGTTACCCGGGCTCTCGCCAGCAACGATGCTATAGTTTCAGCACCTGGCAATTTTTCATTCGAATACTTACCGCCCGATCCTGAAATCACTTATAATCCAGCCGATCTAAAATTTGCTTACGAGACTTTTACTTCCAATCAGTATCGAACCTTTGAGAAAAAAAGTTTACTCCTCTCAATAAACTATCACCTGATCGGCGGAGGACAATCCATCCATCAACTCATTCAGCCTTACTTTGACCGCGAGATTCAGGATCCGAGAGCATCGGACATGCAATTTCAAGCCGGCAAAGAAGGAGTTCCGATTCTCAACCCGGGTGAGTATCGTTTTGCCCCACACTTTCAAGAAATCCGTGGTTTTGGGCCCCTGAGCTTAATCAGAGAGTCGTCTACCGTCGTGCGCTACTTCGTCGGCCCAGAAGCCGTCAGCTCTTGTGATTCGATTACGGATGAAGAAAAGTGCGATGCAAATTGGGAAAGAAAATCTGGGCTATGCGTTTCAGGATGGAAGGATGAAAATAATGTCCGGCACGCCTGCGTCGGAACCACTCAAACCAGCCCCATCTCTGGTCAATGCTCTATCCTGAAGACCAAAGGTGCCTGCGACTATCACAATGTCAGTTGCATTTGGGCAGGTACCCGCTGTGAACTAAAACATCGAGATCAATCATACGAAGGATCTGATATTACGACACCGTCACAAGTGATCAGACTATTCACGGACGAGTTCGGAAAAATCAATTTCACTCGAACCCCAGAACCCTCCGGTACCGTGTTTACACGTGATCAGCAAAAATCTTGGACCCTATTGCGCTCCTGGACTCGTATTTCTGGCTTTGACTATCCTGATGGAACCGATGAGACGAACACGCCTGCACCTGTCACCTCCGGGCCATTTCCTCGTAAAAAGGAAGTCAGACTTTACTCGAGCCAGACCGCAGATCATCAGACCGAGTATCATGTCATTGAAGGTACGATCGATGATCCGAGTGACCCGACGTCGTCAGCTCGTGATAATGTCGCCCGAGTCTACGATGCTTCGCCCAAAAAACTGAATGGAGTGCCCGTAAGTTTTACCTATTACAATACGATCAATGGCGACAAAGCATATCAAGAGATCTGCCGAATTTCGACCGCCTCACCGGATCACTTCTTGTTTTGCAGAATTATCCTGAAGGGCGAATGGTTTAACTACCAGATCTTCGAAGCCAGCGCGCCCTAAGAGTACTACCTTTTTGGCTTGAAGATATGAATCGCGTGGCCTAGTGCCGCTTCCGCCGCTTCCATGATCGTCTCAGGAAGAGTCGGATGTGCATGCACCGTCAGTGCGAGATCTTCTACATGTGCACCCATCTCGATTGCGAGGGTGGCTTCGGCAATCAGGTTTGAGGCTTCGGCGCCGACAATGTGGCAACCCAGTAAGGTTCCAGTCTTGGCATCGCTGATCAGTTTTACCATTCCATCTGGCTCTGCAACCGAAAGGGCACGACCATTGGCCGCAAACGGAAACACACCCACCGTTACGGTCAGGCCTTTTGCTTTCGCTTCGGTCTCAGTCAATCCGACTGAAGAAATTTCTGGATCCGTAAAGATGACGGCTGGCATTGCTTTCACATCGTAGACGGTTTTCAGTCCGCCGATGACTTCAGCAGCAACCATTCCTTCTTTTGAACCTTTGTGCGCGAGAAGCGGTTGTCCGGCCACGTCGCCAATGGCAAAGATATGCCCCACCGAAGTTTGGCGCTTGTCATTGACCGGAATGAAGCCTTTAGAATCGATTTTTACGCCAGTCTTCTCTAATCCCAACGTTTCGGTGTTCGGCGTGCGTCCGATCGTGACTAGCACTTTATCGAACACTTGTTTTTTCTCGCCGCCTTCGCCCGCGAACGTCACTTCAACATTTTTGAGTCCCTTTTTAACGGACATCACTTTGGTATTAGTCAGCACTTCTACGCCACGCTTTTGAAGCCCTTTTTGAACCACCCGAACCAAGTCCTGATCGATGATGCCCAGAATTTGAGGAGCGGCTTCAACGATGGTCACTTTGGTTCCGACTTTTGCATAAAAAGTTCCAAGCTCCATGCCGATATATCCGCCACCGACGCAAAGAAGGGTTCCTGGCAAACGATCCTGATCGAGACCGCCGGTCGAATCGAGCACCAGTTCTTGATCTACATCGAATCCCGGAATTTGAGCTGGGCGTGAACCAGTGGCAATGACCGCGTTCTTAAAAAGAATGGTTTGTGTACCCGCTGGGCCTTTTACTTCGAGTGAAGTAGCCGAAGTGAATTTCGCCTCGCCTGCTACCACGGTACAGCCGTTTGCTTTCAGCAAACTACCTACTCCGCCGGTCAGCTTCTTTACGACTTCGCCTTTCCAGGACATGAGTTTTTTAAAATCGAGTTTCACTGCGCCTTCAATCGAAATTCCGAGATCGCCTGCGTGTTTCATTTTCTCGACCATGGTTCCGGCATAGATGAGTGCTTTAGAAGGAATACAGCCACGGTTCAAACAAACGCCGCCGACTTCGGCCTTTTCGACCACGGTTACTTTTTTACCCAATTGCGCCAGGCGAATCGCGCACACATAACCTGCGGGGCCCGCACCAATTACCACTACATCTGTTTGACTGTTAGACATGACAACATACTCCTTAAAATTAAAAATTAAGCTTCGGACTAATGATTACATTTGGTCCATGAACAAGCGTGCCGGATTCTCGATATAATCGATGAAGGTTTTCATGAACTCAGCCGCCTCGGCACCATCGAGAACCCGATGATCCATGCTGATCGAAAAGTACGTCCAATCGCGGATGACGACGCGCTCGCGACCGTTCACTACTTTTACCACCGGCTTGCGTGAAATCTTGTTAAAGCCCAAGATTGCCACTTCAGGATAATTGATGATCGGAGTAGCAAACAACCCACCGATCGAACCTGCGTTCGTCAGAGTGATCGTGCTGCCCGAGAAATCTTCCTGGGTCAGTTTTTTCTTACGAGCGCGGTCTACAATATCCGCGATTTCTGCAGCCAGTTCGAAAATGCCTTTTTGATCGACATTCTTAACGACCGGAACAGTCAGGCCGTCTTCAGTTTGAACCGAAAGCGAAATATTGTAATAGTGTTTGACCACCAATTCGCCCGGCTGATCGCCTTGCGGCTCGACCACGGTTGAATTGATTTTTGGATGATCTTTAAGAGCTGCAACCATGGCCTTCATGACGAATGGCAAATAAGTGAGCTTGACGCCACGTTTTTCGGCCACCGGTTTAGCCTGAGTACGAAGTTCGACGAGTGCTGTGGCATCGGCTTCTTCGACGTAAGTAAAGTGAGCTGCATGATCTTTCGACGCACGCATTTTTTCAGAAATCTTTTTACGCATTCCACGGATCGGAATTCGCTGTTCGAGTTCGCCTGGCGCGCGTGCTGGCATGGATTTGCGTGCAGCCGGGGCGACACTTCCACCTTTACCCGAAGTTTCGACATCAGTGCGAAGCACGCGACCATGGGGGCCTGTACCATTCACTGAACCGAGATCTACACCTTGTTCGCGAGCAAATTTACGGGTAGAGGGAGACGCGAGCACATCCTGCGCAGGACGAGTAGATGCTTGCGGAGCTACATTCGCAACAGGCGCTACCTTCGCGACTGGCGCCGCTGCTGCCGGTGCAGAATGAGCGGCAGGAGCAGCTTGGGCAGGAGCCGAAGTTTTTGCTCCGGTCGCTTCGCCTTTGAGCATCAGCTCGTGAACCTTTACCACTTGTCCTTCTTTAGCGACGAGTTCGGTCACTTTTCCTGAGAAGTGCGATGGAATTTCGATCGTCGCCTTATCGGTCATGACTTCACACAAAGGCTGATCGTCTTTAACCTGGTCTCCGGCTTTTACCAGCCATTTTACCAATTCTCCTTCAGTAACGCCTTCTCCTAGTTCAGGTAATCTAAATTCCATTGCTGCTTCCTTTCCGAATTGCACCTTCGAGGAACAATTCTGCTGCTTTATAGCTGGATCGGACCATCGGGCCCGCCGCCACGTACATAAAACCAAATTTTAATGATTCCGCTTCGAGAACTTTGAATTCTTCGGGCGAATAGTATTTTTCTACCGGCAAATGATTCAGGGAGGGACGCAAGTATTGCCCGAGGGTCAGCACATCGACGCCATATTCCTTAAGGTCAGAAAAAGTCTGCTTCAGCTCGGTTTCGTCTTCACCGAGACCCAGCATGATCGAACTTTTGGTATGCAGTTTTTGCGCACGCTTGGCCGCATATTCTTTGGCATAACGAAGAGTCTCGAGGCTTTGCAAGTAGCCGGCTCGCGGATCGCGAACGCGATACTGCAAGCGCTTTACCGTTTCGATGTTGTGCGCGTAAACATCCAGGCCACTGTCGACAATGATTTCGACTGCTTTTAGATCGCCCCTAAAATCAGGAACCAGCGCTTCGACGAGCAACCCTGGGTTTAGACGCTTAAGCTCCGTAACCGTTTTGGCAAAATGATTTGCCCCACCATCCTCGAGATCATCTCGATCGACCGAAGTGAGCACAATGTATTTGAGATTGAGTTTTGAAACCGCTTCTGCAACCTTGAACGGCTCTTCAGGGTCTAGCGGAGGCGGCCTACGAGCGGTCGAGATCGCACAGAAACGACACGCGCGGGTGCATACTTCAGAGCCCAGCATGAACGTGGCGGTACCACTCGACCAGCATTCGGCAACATTCGGGCAATGCGCTTCTTCACAAACGGTATGAAGCCCACGTTCGCGAAGGAGTGATTTAATCTGAGTATAGTTTTCGCCGCCAGGAGGACGAATCTTCAGCCACTCAGGTTTTTTAAGCGGAGAAATTTTACGAGCTTCAGAAGGCGGCAGTGGTCGCGCTTCGTTGCCGTTCTCGGACCTGGTTTGAGGTGATACCTTAAAAGACATTGCTTCTCCGTTTGATGGGTAAACCTCATCATATAGGAAAAGCGGTCAAGTATTCAATGTTTATTAGTATTTTGCGATCAAGCCTGCAAGCAAACCCATTGAAAAACGGGGATTACTTTCCACTTTCGCCAGTGGTCGTAGTGCCACCGCCTTCAGTGTTGCTAGCTTCGCTCGAGTGCTGAGAATTGCCATCAGCTCCACCCGGAAATGCGCAGGCCTTACAATCGCCTTTAACAGTTTTGTTCGTGTGAACCTCTTGCTTCGGGGCACCGGACACATCGTCCTGAGCATAAGAACTCAGCGTGACCATCATTGCCATCAATCCAAGAATTACGGGTAATTTCATAAACGTTTCTCCCTAATAGTAATTATTACACTATTTTAATATATAAAGTATAAAAAAATAGATCTTTAAAATCAATAAGTTACAGACCAATTCAGCCTTAAATCTTCTTTAAATCCCCATAGTTACGCCAGAGGGCGCGGTAATATCGATCAGGCTTTGAAGCGCCTTCATGACCTCCGTCGATACCGCAGCACCACCATTGCTCTCTACCTTATCGACTTCGCCACTATTCTTATAAGTGAACTTTACCGTACCCACTTTGGCATCCGATATTTCGATCGGTTTCGAGAGCTCGTTGTATTTGAAGGTCAACTGTCTTTGGCTCTGATCGACCAAGGCGCGAATTCGACCGTTCGTATCGTAAATCAACTTCACCGATTTATTTTCATTGTTCTTCGCAAACACGAGATTACCGGTGGGCGGGTCATATTGAAATGAACTCCAGAGCACGGTTCCACTTTTCAGCTTTCTTTGAACTCGACTCACTTTGCCTACAACCGGGTCGTAAGTTAGGTCAGTGGTTTCAAGCGGCGTTACCTTCTTAGTCATTCGACCTTTGATGTCGTAAGCCATAGTGGTCACCCGGCCGTTATTGGTCACTTTTACCGGAAATCCATTTTTCTCGTCATAGACGGTTTCGGTCCGATCGCCGTCGATGGTAGAAATCATTTTCATGGTTGCGGCTACACCGCCCAATTTGATTTTCGAGAAGTATTCATATTTCGAATCACTGATCCGCGAACCATCCGAATCCTTCAGCAACACATGCACGCCGTAATAACTCGGATCCTTCGGATTCTTGATGTACTCATATTCATTTACGGTACCATCCGGATTCAACACTGATTTGACGTTAGTCTTTAGATCGGCGCCGTAATAATTGATCTGCATCTTCTTAGGTTTGCCTTTTGAATCTTTATTCTGAAGGTAGCCGATCTCATTCAGGTACTTGTAAATATCATTGGTATACGAATAGGTATTCTCGAAACCGCTGTCGTCTCGGGCATAAATCAGATACCCCTTGGCATCATATTTATAGGTCGCAAACTTTCCGCTTTCGCCCGTAATCTTTTCTACGAAGTTCATCTGGTTCCAGGTCAGATTCAATTTACGATTCTGACTGTCGACAATCTGAACCATGTGATTATTCTTGTCGTAAGTAAAATTGATGAAGTTCTTATTGCGATCCATGATCTGAACCAGCTTGCCCATTTCATTGAACTTCTGAATGTTCTTTCCTTCCATCACATGCACGAAGCCACCCTTCACGCGGGTAACATACTGATACAGGAATTCGGTCGAAGTAAACTGGGTGCCTTCTGCAATGGCTTTGCGCGGAAGCGTTCCTTTATTCACGAACATGGCATATCGATCGGCACGGTAGTCAAATTCATTAGTGAGCTTGGTTCTTTCTGCCTGAACTTGTTTTTCGCTCGTCAGGATGCCGGCTTTCTTTTCCGTCTGAATCAATAGCTCGACTCCCGCCGTAAGATCTTTCGCATTATAGTTCTTTGCCACAAAGCGATTGTCCGCCCCACCGCCGTAAGAACTGATGATGATGCTTCCGTCCGGATCCACTCTCAATCGGGTTTCGTATTCGATTCCCCAACTCAGGCCGAACATTCCGATAAAATTCGTTTTCGAATTATAGACCCGCTCGATCTTCGTTTCGAGCTCACCGCCCGGATAAGCGAGATCGCGGAAGGTGACGTAAAAGTTTCCGTTTCGAAGATTCACATCCGCACGAGCGAACGCAGTAGACATCGATACCAAAGCGAAAAAGAGAATGGAGAGTTTCATACTTATGATTATACATCTATTTTTGTAATTTTTCGTATGACAAAAAACGCTACGACCTCAAGAACTACGACTCCGGCAATCGCAATGATGCCGAGAATACTGGTGAACATGGGCTTCATCATTTCAGGATCGGTAATCGCCAAAACTGCCCCCATAAAAGGAGGAACACACAAGAGAATGATCCCCTGCCAAAAAGCCTGCGCCGTCAAAGCTTTGATCTTATTCTCGACCTTGATTCGTTCCCGAATCAACGTAGCGATCGTATCGAAAGTCTCGGCCAGATTTCCACCCGTCTCCTTAAGAATATTCACCGAAGTGACAAACATTTCGACTTCGTCTGCGAGCACCCGCTTCGAAAGGTTCACAAATGCTTCTTCGAGAGAGACGCCTAATTTATTCTGGCTGATGATCAAACCGAATTCCTGCTGAATGGGATTCGGCATTTCCTGCGTGACGAGTCCCATAGCCTGCATGACTGAAAGTCCCGAGCGCATTCCATTCGACATCAGACCCAACCCATCCACCATTTGCTCGACAAAGCGCGTTACCCTCTTTTGATAAAAGTAATCGACGATGGGCTTCGGAAGAAACCAACCCACTGCGGTCATCATGATTCCAAAACAGATTCCTACGGCCACATTCGGCAAACAAAGAAGGAAGACCACTCCGCCCAGACCAAAACTGATACTGAACTGAATGACGAGAATTTTTTCGGGTGCGATGTCGACCATCATTAATTGCAGTTTTTCAGCGATATAATCCCGGGTACCAATGGATTGAAAACGGATCCAATCGAGCATTCGCCCGGCGAACTGGTATGCGACCAAAAGCGCAGAAATGAAAACCACCACGGCAAGCAGCCAATGGGGAACCACAAAACCCATACCATCAGTATACGAGCGAATCCGGCCTACGTTCCATATGTTTTTATATTATGACAATTTAAAAAAGACGCCTTTTTTTTGACGCTCACCAAATCCTCACGCAATCGTGATCGGATCACCATCCCCCTTAGTCCGGGCTTTGTTAATCTGACGCTAGTTATGATGAAAACAATCCATTCTGACTCCCAGGAAGCTTTTGTAGGAAATGATCACCCGCCTCATCTTTATCTTGTTCCACTGAAAATCCATCGACGAATCGACCCTTTCGTTTCGATCGCGATCGAAAACTCGAGATACACCCTGAAGACCATGGACCAAATTTCAGAATTCGAGCAGGTTCTGGCGCTTCGTGCAAAAATCTTTACAGAAGAATATTCGGCCCAACTGAACTCGTCCGCCTTCGACATCGACCCTTATGATTTCAGCTGCGATCACCTGATCATCCTCGACAAGCAGTCCGGGCTCGTGATCGGAACCTACCGCATGCTCTGTTCGCAATTCGTAAATCACTTCTACTCTGAAACAGAATTCGAAATGAAACACTTTTTGAACGAGCCGGGAATCAAACTCGAGCTCGGCCGCGCCTGTATTGCCCGCGAACATCGCAGAGGTGCGGTACTGAGCCTCCTTTGGAGAGGCATCATTCGTTACGCAATTCACACCAAGGCGGAATACCTTTTTGGCTGCTCGAGCGTAAAGACCGAATCACCGGCCGACGCGAAAGCCATTATTGAATCTCTTAAGAAAAAAGATCAATTTTCGGAACAGTGGGGTATCACCCCCACCGAAAAATACAGAATGTCGCTCTCTCTGGTATCTGAAATGACAGAATTGAACTGCGATTTTCCGTCCCTGTTTCAAAGCTATCTGAATGCTGGCGCCAAGGTATTCGGAGAACCGGCACTCGATCGCGAATTCAAATGTCTCGATTTTTTAACCATCCTGAGATTGCGGGATATCGCAGAATCATATGAAAAAAGATATCAAGTTTAACCCCACCTTCAAATTTGCAGGAATCCTTTTACTGATTCTTCAATTTCTGATTCGCGCAGCGATTCTAGATGTGCTCTCTCTTTTATTATTCTCGGCTCCGCAAACCCGCGCCAAGCGAAAGGCACTCCTGATTCAGAAACATGCCCGTCTAGCGCTCAATTTACTCGAAATAAAAATTCACTCGTCGTTTAGATTACAGATCGAAAGTGGCGGATTAATTGTCTGCAATCATCTGTCGTATGTCGATGTTCTGGTCATTGCCGCCCAGACTCCGGTTCTATTCATTACATCAGTAGAGACTAAAACTTCAGGACTCGAAGGCTGGCTCTGTCGAATGGCCGGCTGCATCTTTGTCGAACGACGAAAAATTACCTCACTAAAATCGGAAGCACAGGAAATCGATGCCCTTTTAAGCGAACGGGTTCCAATCGTTCTGTTTCCTGAAGCCACTTCTTCTTCCGGAAACACCGTCCTTCCGTTTCGCTCGTCGCTTTATGAATGTGCCATTCGAAACCGGATCCCGGTTCATGCGCTTTGCATTCAGTACCCCGAACCATCCTCGGCTATTCCGTATCATGGCAACATGAAATTACTTCCGCACCTGTTCAACCTTTGCCGAACGCATGGCACGGTGGCACAATTGGATTTTATAGAAACCCTCAATTCGGAAGAATTTGGGGATCGAAAACAACTTGCAAAGAAAACCCGAGCGCGCATCCAGGCAGTTTATGTTCCCCGAACTCAATGAAATTTTGTCGGTAAAAAGCGAATTATCAAAAGGCGTCAGACACATTCATTTGTCGGATGTCGAGTACGCGAACACGACCTTGCCCATTCACGGTTTTTCATTTGGAAATGCGGACCCAAAAGCCCCGGTTCTTGCCATTGTTGGAGGAATTCACGGCGTAGAGAGCATCGGCACCTGGATTGCATTGTCATTCATCAAGTTTCTCGAGTCTCGGCTTTCCTGGGATGAAGGGCTGCACCGCCAGCTCGAAAAGATTCGCATCTCAGTGGTGCCCCTGGCGAACCCGGTCGGCATGAAGAACTTTACCCGTTGCAATGGCAATGGTGTCGACCTCATGAGAAATGCTCCGATAGAATCTCTGGACGCCTCGTTTTTGGTAGGAGGACACTTTCATTCGCCTAAGCTTCCTTGGTTCCGAGGCAACCCCTCTCAGACTGAGGCTGGAATGGAAGTCGAATCAAAAGCTTTGATGAATCACATCCGTAACGAAACGCGCGATTCGTCGTGCACGATTGTTCTCGACCTTCATTCAGGATTTGGCATGCAAGACCAACTCTGGTTTCCGTATGCCAAATCCAAGGTGCCTTTTGCACATCTGGCAGAAGTATATTCACTTAAACTTGCACTCGACCGGGTACTTCCGAATCATGTTTATCGTTTCGAGCCGCAAGCCAAGCATTATAGGACCCACGGCGATTTATGGGACTACCTTTATGATCAAGCGGATCCTTCGCAGGTTTTTCTGCCACTCACTCTAGAATTGGGATCTTGGAATTGGGTCAAGAAGAACCCGATTCAACTTTTCAGCTTTTTAGGGCTCTTTAATCCGGTCAAGCCCCATCGCCAAAAAAGGGCCCTCAGACGACACCTGCCTCTTTTTGAATTTCTAACCCGAATGATGGAATCACCCTCGCTTTGGTGGCGACACTCGGATGCAGAACGCGATCGACTCAGACGAGCCAGTCTCGACCATTGGTTCTAGCTACTTTTGCTTAAGCTTTTTCGCGTAGCCCACCTTATTGACCTGGCGGCTTCGGGCAATGGCCATCGAATCCTCTTCGACGGTTTCGGTAATGGTCGAACCTGAAGCAATAAATGATCCACGCTTGAAAGTGACCGGAGCCACAGCCTGACAATCGCTTCCGACAAACACATCATCTTCAATGACTGTCTTGTGCTTGCGCTGCCCCTCAATGATTCGCCCATCGAAATTGCAGGTTACAAAACCACAGCCGATATTCACATTCTTTCCGACTTCGGCATCGCCCAGATAACTAAGATGCGAAATCGAGGTTTTTTCGCCGATGGTTGATTTCTTAAGCTCGACGAAATTTCCGATCTTGGCATCTTTTCCAACATTGCTCTCGGGCCGCAAATGGGCAAACGGACCAATCTTGGCCCCGGCACCAATTCGCGAATCCTCGGCAATAGTGCCAGCCTTGATTTCGGCGCCTTCGCCAACGAAAACATTTTTCAGGTAAACACTCGGGCCGATAAACACACCCTTTGAAATCTCAGTCGAGCCTTCGAGAATCACTCCGGGATAAATTGTAACATCAGGTTCGATCTTGACAGTGGGCTCGATACGAACGCGATTCAAATCGATAAAGCGAACTCCCGCCATGGCCAGTTTTTTTACAATTCGATCATTCAACGTCGAAGAGGCGAGCGCCAATTCATACGGATTATTCACACCGCGAACGTCGGCCGGATTTTCCCACGCCAGGGTTTCAATCGCACGTTTCTTACTGACAGCAACGGCCACCAAATCAGTAAGGTAGAACTCTTTTTGGGCATTGTTGTTCTTGAGTGCCTCGGCACCTGCGGCTAGAAACTGCGCATTGAACGTATAGATCGAGAGGCCCACTTCCTTGATTAGCTTTTCGCGAGGCAGAGAATCCTTTTCCTCGACAATACGAAGGACAGCTCCTTTTTTTCCTTTTCGGACCACTCGACCGTAACCATGTGGATCATCCAGTTCGGCGGTCAGTAGCTTCAAGGCTGATCCACGTTTCAGCGGCTCTGCCATATCTTGAATCAGCTCGGTCGTGATCAACGGAAGATCGCCCGGCAACACGAGAATATTTTGTTTTTGCGAAACGGACTGCTTGCCCCATTCCGAATTCATCGCACATTTGACCGCATGTCCTGTGCCTTTTTGCTCGGCTTGCTCGACAAAATCAATCACGAGATTGTATTTCTGGGCCTTGACTTGCTCGATCACGAAATCTTTTTGATGACCTACCACAATTGCCACTCGCCCACCCGGAAGTGCCTCAGCTACCCGATCTAGAATGTGAAACAGAGGGGATCGCCCACAGATCGGAACGAGAACTTTTGGCAAAGTAGAAAACATTCTCTTTCCGAGCCCAGCGGCCAGAATCATTACTGCGGTAGTCGTAGAAGTCATGGGGGAGAGAATCCAGCATTTCCAATTTAAATACAAGATGATCAAAAAACCTTGATATTATCCGACTTTTATACTTCTTATAATAAAATCTTTACCATAAAATAGTTGATCCATCTTATGAGTCCTTATAAAAACTACTAAACCGTCTAAATTCTGTCTGTGATTGTAACAGACAGAAGCTCACGGATGAGCCCGCGCAACTTAGGTTGGGATCCTAAGCAGAAGCAGTACAGCGCCGGAACTTAGAGTGGATTGTATTCATCGCATTATTTTAGAGCATTACTACTATAAGCAACACCATTGGTGATTGCGATACTTGGGGGATAGTAAAATGGATGTACAAACCATCAATAAGTTCAAGAAAGTCTTGCTCGCAGAGCGTGACCGTCTATTGAACAATTCGAAAGAAAGCATTAAGCAAGAGCTCAACATTTCAACGGATGATTTACCCGATGAAGCTGATCTTGCTGCCAGTGAAATCAATCAAAGTCTGACCTTTGAACTTCGCAATCGCGAACGGGTGATGATCGCCAAGATCAACACTGCCATCCGAAAAATTCAGGATGGATCGTTTGGCCTTTGCGAGTCCTGCGAAGAAGAAATTGAAAAACGCCGTCTCGACGCGCGTCCCTTTTCAGTTCTTTGCGTTAATTGCCAAGAGCAGCACGAACATCGCGAAAAAGTCTACGCTTAACGACTGATTGTCTTTTTATTGAGGAGTGAGACGGAACTCACGAAAACGCATTACACCAAACGGGTTTGCATGGAAGCCCAGGACTCGTTTGGATATTCCAAATCTCGCTACCTGATGCAGTAGCGGCACTACCGGCGCTTCCCGGTATAAAATACTTTCAATTTTAGAAACCCACTGCCCGCGTTTGATCAACACGGTTTCGCGCCTGAGCGCCTCTACCGCCTGATCGTAATCGGCATTTGCCCATCCCGTAAAATTATTCGGACTCTTGCTCATCAATACCTGGTACATCACGTACGGGTCGCTGACCGGATTAAGCCAGCCAAACCGATAAGCTTCATTCGGCTCCGTTTTTAATTTTGCATAATGAGTCTTAAAATCCATGATATCAAGAACCGTGCTCCAGGCCTGACTCTTTTTACAGATGCTTTGCACGAATTCCATAATGGCGAGATTCCTTGAACCATTGTCGCTTTGCAGATTTACCTTAAGCTTCGAATCCACCCTCTTCAGTTCACCGGGTGATCTCGAGTCCGAAAGACCATGAAATCCCGGCTGCCAAAGAAGCGCTGGAATAAACGTAGTCGCCCCGATTTCTCCGGTTTTTAAGAGCTGCGCCAACTCCCCGTTTTTTTCGACGACGGCATCCCGGAAAAACTGCCGATTCTTGAGTTCGTTAAAAGGAGGTTTTCGCACATTCAATCCGAGGTAGGTGAGCCCCTCGATTCTGGTCTCGTTAATCGTGCTGATCTTTTTGAACTGCTCGAGCTGTAACGCCGGCACTCTCGAAACAATGTCGAGCGAACCCGCCTTTAACAAAGAATAAAGGGCTGCCTCATCCTTGATGATACGAATCTTAATGTCCTGGATTGACACCCGCGCCTGATCATAAAATAGCGGATTCGCTTTGAGCTGCAGCCATTCGTCTCGCTTATAGTCCACCACTTGATAGGCAGCCAAAGTCGGCACTACCGGTGTACGTTTTGACTGATAGATCTCGAGCATATCCGGACGGAGGGGAGCAAACGCCGGCAAGGTGCACCATGCTGTAAACAGAGGATCACGCTCCAAAAGAACCACTTCCACAGTCAGAGCATCGATTGCTCGACTTCTTTTGAGATCAATTTTTGGAAAAAACTGAGAAGTTGCCGGCCGCACGACTTCATTGACCACACGCTTGATCGCCAACATAAACTGGCTTGATTGAAATGAAACCCCATCCGACCATTTTAGGTTTTTCTTGAAACGAAATGTATACCGAAGGTGATCGCGACTGACAGTCAGCTTCTCAACCAAGGCGGGCTTCAGGTTTCCATCGCTGTCATATTCGTAAGGCGAAGCAATGGTATTGGCTGCAAGCTGCATCCCCACTCCGTCTTCCATCATGAATGGGTCAAATTGGGTGGGCTCGGACGAGATCTGCACGGTCATCTCGTTTTCTGCGCAATTCGCCGCCGAGCCGAGCAGCCCGATCGCCATTAAGACTCCTGCAAAAACACTAGTCACGCTTCTTCGGATCATGCTAAAAATAGTACGATAGACCACGAAAGGAAACAAATGGATCAGCTAGCGCACAGCCTTGACCAATTACTTCGAAGCGGATCAGTATTCGGATCCGCTGTTGCCCTCCTGCTTGCCTATGTCGGAGGAGTGCTGTCGAGCCTGACTCCTTGTATTTATCCGATGATTCCGATCACCGTCGGTGTGGTAGGAGGACTTCAAACCCACCACGAAGGCCGCAACAACCGACTCGTCATCATTCGTGGACTCGCTTACGTTTCAGGCATGGCGATCATCTATGCCTTTCTAGGAGTACTCGCGGGCATTACCGGTCAGGTTTTCGGAGCTTTCACCAATACCGCCGCTTGGTACATGGTGCTGGGCGGGGTCATGACCCTATCCGCCCTGATGATGCTCGACATCCTGCCATTCGATCCACAAGCGTTCTTGGACCGAATCAAGCGCTCCATGGGCCTTGGCATTGGCACCAAGGAAAACGACGAGAAAGAAGCGACCCTGCTCGGCGCGTTCATCTTGGGCGCCTCCTCGGGCTTTATCGCGGCTCCTTGCACGACACCGGTATTAACAGCTATTCTGGGCTATATTGCTCAGACGCAGTCGGTTCTTTTCGGATTGGGGCTGATGCTGTTCTTCTCGATGGGGCTCGGAACCATCCTGATCCTGATTGCTGCATTTGCCGGCTCGATCAGAAAACTGCCTCGCGCAGGAGCCTGGATGAACAAGGTAAAAATTTTTAGTGGAATCCTGATTTTAGTGTTTGCCGAATATCTGATGTTTAAAGCTGGAAAGGTCCGTTAGTTTATGGAGAAAGCCCAAAAGAAAAACCTGCTGTTTCCGATTTCAATCCTGGCATTCATCGGAAGCTGCATCTCACTCTATCAGACTCATCAGTTTTTTCAGACGAGAAGCGGTCTCGCCAGCTTTCACTCCTTCTGCAATGTCGGTGGTGCATTTGATTGTGCAACCGTCGAAATCAGCAAATACGCCGAATTCCTTCCGGGGTTTCCGCTCTCTGCGGTGGCGTTCGCAGGATATCTGGTCATTGCGATGCTGGCGATCTTCTCGATGGGTCCTGCCAAAGAAAATGCCAAGAAACTTCTCACTTTGTTTACCGGCATCGCGCTGCTGTTTTCGATCATCTACCTCATTCTGATGATCGCGGTAGTCGGCAAACTCTGCTTGTTCTGCTTTACGGTCGATGCGATTAATATTGCCCTCTTCAGCCTGGCGCTTTGCCTGCCGAAGCAATCTGGGGTTTCAGAAAGCATTAGCTTTAAGAAACTGGCGATTACCGGTGTGTCGACACTTTTTCTTGCGTTCATCTTCAGCAATGCATTGAATCCGGAAGCTGAGATGAAAAAAGAAGATGTCCGCGCGCTGATCGATGAAGTATTCGTCAAAGCACCGTACGACTTTACGATTCCGAGTGATGCACCGGTCATCGGCAATCCAAATGCAAAGATTACGATTGTAAAATTCAGCGATTACCAGTGTCCAGCCTGTAAAATGGGCGCCACTTCAATTCACCCTTTGTTCAAGCACTACGCAAACGATGTCAAGTTCGTATTCATCAATTACCCGCTCGATGCGAAATGTAATGCGATCCCTCAAACGATGCACGAATTTGCATGTGAAGCCGCTTACGTAGCCGTGTGTGCGACCGAGCAAGGCAAGTTTCTCGAAGCCTACGAAGCTCTATTCGAAAACCAAGAGAACTTCGGCAATGGTAAGATTGCAGACCTCGTTGCCAAGGTACCAGGCCTCGACGTCGAAAAACTGAAAGCCTGCATGAACCAGCCGAGCACGATGGAAAAAATCAAACGCGATACGGAACTTGGCAAAAAAGTAAACATCGGCTCGACTCCGACATTCTTTCTGAATGGCAAGAAAATCGAAGGCGGCCTACCTACGGATATCTGGATTCAAATCATCGATCGGATGCTCAAGCAAACTCCATGAGCTTTTTAATCGATACCCACTGTCATCTGAACTATGACTATGACGAAGGCAAAGGACCTGCCGAGCTGGTAGATGACTGCAAGAAAAACGGGGTCAATTACCTGATTACCATTGCAACCGAGCCCGATAATTTTAAGACCGTTCAAGACCTCTCAGAAAAATTCGATAACGTCTTTCACACGATTGGCGTGCATCCACACGATGCTTCGAAAGTAACGGACGAGACTTTGAAATTCATGCGCCCGTTTCTCAATCACCCTAAATGTGTAGCCGTCGGCGAGCTGGGCCTGGATTATTATTACGAACATTCTGACCGTAATAAACAGCAAGCCGAATGTGCCGCCCAATGCGACCTCGCACTCGATGCAAAAAAGCCTTTGGTAGTTCACTCGCGTGATGCGGAAGATGATTTGCTCGCCATTCTGAAAGCGTACGCGAAGAAACATCCAGGTGGCTATTCTCCGGGAGTCATTCATTGCTTTTCAGGTACCGAAATATTTGCCCGCGAATGTCTTGATCTGGGTTTTTATATTTCACTTTCGGGGATTTTTACATTCAAGAATACCGAGCCGCTCAGGCAAATGATCAAGGGATTTCCGATCGAGCGGTTATTAGTCGAGACCGATTCACCGTTTCTGGCCCCCATGCCCCTTCGCGGAAAAAAATGCGAGCCCTTCATGGTCAAGTACACGGCGCTTAAGCTCGCAGAAGTACTTGGCAAACCCTTTGATGAGCTGGCGGCACTGACCTCGGCCAATGCCAAAAAATGTTTTGGACTTCCTATTTAGATCCGAAGCGGGCCTCGAATACGCGAGTTTGAAGGTCGCGGATTTTTTTCTGATCTTCTGGTGTAATTTCGTACTTTTCAAACAAGCGATCGTATTCCGACCTGATTCCCTTTAAGGTAACCCCAAATCGCAGCGCTTCGCGCACTGAAGACAATAGCGCATCTGGCTTGTAGGGTTTGTCCAAACAATCAATTGCCCCTAACTGCAATGCTTCAGTTAAAATCATTTTGTCCGCAAAACCGGTCAGAAATACAAAAGGCACCTCGACGCCCAGCGAACGAGTCTTCTGCAAAAACTCAATCCCACTCATTTCCGGCATTTTGATATCCGAAATCACTGCAGCGATGGCAGAGTCGGACTGAATCATCGACAAGCCGTCTTTACCGGATTTCGCCGTTACGATTTCAAAATTCAAAGCCCCTAATTCTTCCGATAAGATATCTCTCAGATCAGGTTCATCTTCGACGAGCAAAAGTTTGATTGCGGTATTCATGCTAGGCAGATCGGCCATTTGCGGGGCTTGATTAAGGAAATTATTGATTGATTCTTTAATCAGGGGCACATTTTGACGTATTTTTGACATTTATTTCCCCTCTAGCAATAATCCTTGAATGAAACAAATCGTCTTGAGTCTTTTGATCCTTTTGAATTCCTGCAGCGCCCAATCCATCGTCAAGAATCGAACTGAATTACCGGCAGGATTCGTGCATTTAAGCGAAATTGATTCCTCCATTCACGAAGAGATCCGTTATTTCACCCTACATAATTTTATCGGGACGCCCATCCGGGGTTATTCCGCTCCCACGTGCATTCTTACCCTTCAAGCAGCGCAAGCCCTGCGTTTTGTCCAAACTGAGTTGAAGAAACAAGGGCTCTCACTTTTGGTTTATGACTGCTATCGTCCCCAGCGAGCGGTCGATCATTTTGTAGAATGGGCAAAAGATTTGAATGACCTCAAAATGAAGGACGAGTTCTATCCCAAAGTCGATAAGAGCTATCTCTTTAAGGATGGCTATATTGCCGAAAAATCCGGACACAGCCGAGGCAGCACCCTGGATCTTGCCATTCAATCGCTCGACTTTGGAACGCCTTTTGATTTGTTTGATCCGCTATCTCACACCGAGAGTTCCGGCATCAGTCGATTGGCCACCAAAAACCGACAATTACTGAAATCGATCATGACGAAAAATGGCTTTAAGAATCTTGCCGAAGAATGGTGGCACTACACCCTCCAGCACGAACCTTATCCCGATACGTATTTTGATTTTCCGGTTCAATAAGTCCCAGGGGCATGGTCCGACTTATGCATTTTTCTTCGGAAGAGGACCGAAGGAGGCATTATGCAATACCAAGTTTCGAATACCGTCTGGGCCATCTTGATCTCATTTCATATTCTTGCGCTGCTCGTACCCGGCGCAATCGCGCTGGCGTACGAAGATTATCAGAACAAGCATCATCCTCAGCTCATGCATCTCGAGCCCGAGTGGACCGATGAACTGAAAGCAGCATAAATGAATTCTATTGAAGAAAACTTACGCTGCGTCAGCGATTGACACACTTTGTGTCAAAACCAGTTGCGTGATCTCGAGGTCTCGCTCATAACCGTCGCATGAGAACGAATGAGCCCTTCAGGCATTATTTACTGAACGAATTAGAGAAACGTGGAAAGAAAAACAATCGATTTTCGGTAAGGGCTTTTGCCAAACAGCTCAAGATCGAACCTTCGTCTCTCGCCCAAATTCTCGCAGGCAAACGCAATCTCACCCCACAAATGTGCCAGAGACTCTCGAAACAACTTGCACTCTCACCGGTCAAACTTCGCTCGCTCATGAAGCATACTTCTGACGAGCCCCTGAACTCATTTCCGAACTTCAAGCGAATCGAAGAAGACCAGTTCAAGGTCATTTCAGATTGGCACTATTATGCCATTCTCGAGCTCACTCGCACCGACTCATTTCAGAGCAACCTGAATTGGATCGCAAACGCACTCGATATCACCACTGCCGAAGCCAGTACTGCGATCGAACGCCTGAAGCGCCTGGGCTATCTTTCGACTGATTCGAGTGGCCGCTACATCGACACCTTGGATAGCGCCAATAACGCCGGAAACGAAACCACTTCGGCCGTACTCCGCGAACACCAGAAACAAATTCTGGGTAAGGCAATTCATGCGCTCGATAAAACCGCATACGAAGAACGGGTTCAATCCTCGATCGTTCTCGTAGGAGACCAGAAACGTTTGGCACAGGCCAAACAAAAGATCCTGAATTTCATGGAAGAGCTTGATGACTTCATGAAAAGCGGCCCGAACCACGACGAAGTCTATTCACTTTCCGTTTCACTTTTTCCGATTTCAAACACCAAAAAACAAAACAGGAGTCCGGTATGAATTCAGCTCGAATTTACTCAATGCTATTACCCCTATTTCTCATCTCGTTCACCCCCCCGGTTCACGCAGGCGCGGGCTCAAAGGGAGGCGGCGGAGGCAATCCTCGCGGCTCGACCGAAGAGGAAGTTCTGAAAGCGATCGAAAAAGTAACGGAGGTGCCATCCAACTACCTGGCGGAAGGCGGAAATATCTTCATTGCTTTTTGGCAACTCAATGACCACTCGAAAAAAGTTACCGACGGAACGCTCAATCCGGTGTTTCAAAAAATGTTGGTTAAATCTGGCCCGAAAAATTATTACAATGAGACGGCGATCTATCGAGATTTAAGTCACACCCACTATGACATTCATAAAGATTCACTTTGCAAAGCCCATCAACAACACCGTAGCACGACTGCTTCGACTCTGAAGCAACTCGAAGCGCCGATTTGTCTGAGCGTGCCGGCCTTGATGGCACTTCCGAGGGATTCGCTCGAAAGCCAACTCAGGGCCTTGCTCGCACATGAATACACCCATCATTTCGGGTACGGAGAAAAAACCGCAAATGCAGTACAGACCTTTTTTCTGACCCAAGGATCCGGCATTATCGAGAACGATTGGCCACTCCGCACTTTACAGCTTGCCCTCGAAGATTTCGAGCTCAGAGCACGAAGAACCTTGGGCAAATTGACTTCAAAAACCGAAGTCATTGGCGATGGCGGGCTCTGCATGGAAATCGAAGGTATGTATCTTGAGGCAAGCAAAGTAGAAGATAAAATTCGCGAAGGCATGGGCGAAAACAAACGAAACGAATTCGAGCCCACTGTTTTCGAACCCTGGTGGCAGGACACCCGAAAACTTGCGGGAGCAGCCTGGTACCTAAAAAATTTCTGTGGCGAAGGCGTGATGAAGGAATCCAATTATGGGCAAAGTGGGTATCCTGTCAAATTCGGCGACCGAAAAGAACTCGAGTTTTCGCTGGTTTATCTCAATCAAGCGATTCAGGATTTTGGCAAGAAAATCGGCGCCACCTGGTGGCCATAATGGTCGGATATTATTTATTCATTAAATAACCTTGAATGATGATGCGGGGGTCAGTATCCGATACAAGATCCCCGTATCATTTTATGAATTCAGTTTGCGCCTGCAGCGAACCATGCTAGATTCGGCGCGGATTCATAACTACAGAGGAAATTTAACATGCGCCTGAACCGACTGATTGCCCTTCTTATCTTGATTGCTATCCAAGCCTCTCCCGCCCTCGCCAACAGTCGAGAAGGATATCATTCTGTGTTTAAGTTGGTAACAGGATCGCGTGCAGAAGCCTACATCCAAAAACTGCTCAAGCAGAACGATTCCGGCGCGAAGACTGAACTCACCCCTTCTCCCTCTTGTGCGAATACCAACATCATCGGCGGTGCAGTGACGGCCATTGGATATAAGGATAAAATCAAACAGGCATTTACACGCGAGTACACTGGCGATCGCCAGCACTCGTTTCGTTATCGTCTTCGCGGACCTGGCACCGACCTGGGCGTGACCTGCATTCAGGAAACCATCAATTCT
>CAIKYX010000049.1 GCA_903831745.1 Oligoflexia bacterium | reverse complement strand
ATGGCACTGAGATACTCCTGTTTTAACTGGTGACTCATATTTTCCCTTCCCGTTGATTTCTTTACACAATTTAAATTTACGGTAACGGAATTATGAGTCAACCAGCCTATTACTCAAAAAGGCCTGCCTAAAACCCCTGTCAAAACTAATAATTACCTTCCCCTAGGGTTAGATTTTGAGTGAGTCAATTCGTTAAATTCAATACCAAAACATTCTGTATTTAGGTCATTTTGGACACATTGTGCGTCTGTTAACGATTCTTTATTATTAAATATAAGCAGTAGAACTCAATCAGGAGCGCCACTGCAAAGAATATTTAATATGAAAATGGCAAATCAGGTTCTAGTACTTTCGATTTTGGCAACAACCCTGGTCACCAGCGGATGTAAAGTTACCGTCGCTCCGGGAGGAGATGTTGCGATTACCGCAGATGCCACCCCAACGCCGACCACTAGCCCGACTCCATCACCGACTCCTGATCCTACCCCCACTCCAACGCCTGCCGATCCAAGCAAAATTGCCGGCAATTGGAGCGCTTGTGTGACCCCAGATAATTCTTCCCAATACGGTGATCCTCTCTCTGGATCTCTCGACGCCAATTCGATGCGCATGTATCTGACCGGCGCCGACGGCAGCCTGACCGCACAATACGCGATTTATGGCTCATCGGATTGTACCGGCGATACGATCGGCATCAGGGCTTCCGCAGGACTCATGGTGGGCGATCCATACAACGGTCTTTCGATCATTCAATGGACCGATACTTACCAAATTCAAAATATCGGCGCAAGTGATGGCTTTTATCCAGTGATCACCAATTGGGTACTCAATGATAGCCCAACGCCTCATACAGTTCACGTGAATGCGGATGCAACTCAATTGTGCATGATCGCAAACGAAAGCTGGTCACTCCCCATCGAACCGATTACCGATTGGGCTACCTGGATTTCGAGCGCAAGCGCTGATAGTTTTGTTTCTGATCCTACTACTGGAATGTGCTTCGATAAAACAATGGACGGCCTCGTTCCGACCGCAAATGGCGTAGATCAGGTTCTGGCCATGAATGCCGGCGGGGGCGACCAGGCTCTGACCGGAAACTGGGGATTATGCCAGGAAAACACTGGGCTAAGCGTAGTATTGGACAGCACTCATTACACCTCGATGTTTGGAGCCTATGCTGACTCACTTTGTGCCACTTCACCCGTAATCTACCTCGAGAGCAAAGGAACTTACGCTCTTCAAACCTTGTCTCCGGCCGCTGCTACCGGTTTCTTTCCGGTCATTTCGGATTCAGGCTCTATCTATCCTTCTCCTGAGACCCTCTTTGTTTCTGAAGATGGATCGCAACTCTGCTACATGAGCAGCGAGAATTGGATCTTTGCTGACTCTTCGCCTGCCTCATGGTCGGATTGGCCCCCCGATTAGCGTCGATATTCCTTGGCCGGATGCCATGATCGATCCGATTGGCGGGTCGCCCATCCCACGCTTCGCGAATGGCAATTTTATCCAGATCGGAAATCTCAATCCGGCCTTAGCCGTAAGTGATCCCGAATATCTACCCAGCGTAATTTCAGCTGCGGTCGATCACTTTGTCTTTCCGTATATTCAATCGCGACCAGCCGGAATTTCGGACGATGACTTCTTTAAACATCTTTTCAAGGAACTCATCGACAATCACTTTCGGTTCTTAATCACTACCAATTATCCTTCTACTGCGAGAGCCATTCGAAAACTCATGCATCCGGATAAAAGCCACGATGGCTTTGATGGCCCAAACGGACTTCAAGCGATCGATCTCACCCATGATCCGCACATGGAAGCGATCTGGGGGCAAATGGAAAAAGATTCGAAGGGTAAGATCAAGAGGCCCACGCTCGACAATGGCAAGACCTACAAAATGTACGCTTATGAATTCACACCCGAAAAGGCACTCGCCATCCGGGCGTTCATGGTGAACCATTATCATGCGGATTTTGACCACAAGGTGCCGCTTGCCCGCCCTAGCTATTTCTGGTGGCTTCAGGGCACGACCGGTAATTAACCCCTTTGTTGAAAAAATCAAATCTGCTATCCTAAGAGTGCACATGAAAACAAAATTCGTTTTAATCGCACTCTGTTCATGGATCACCCTCGCCCAAGCCCAACCGACTTATATTTCGGTCGGAGATGCAAAAACCAAAAAGGCGGTCGTTGCACTGCTAAACGCCCAAGACTCGACCATTCAAAAAACAATCGAGGATGATTTAAAATTCGTAGATCTTTTCAAACTTTTGCCTGCCGCCGGATTTCCGCAAGCCACTCTTTCAGACCCGGCACAAATCAAATATCCAGAATGGGTAAAAACAGGTGCCGATTACATGGGTTTCTCGAGTTTTAAACTCGAAAAAGGCGAAGCGATTTTTGAATTTCACCTGGCCAACATCGGCGGCAATAAAGAAGTACTGGCCAAACGCTATTCTTCGAAACCGGGCGAAACCAAAGTGATGGCACACCTGGTGGCGAACGACATTGTTCAGGCCATTACCGGAAAACAAGGAATTTTTCTGACCAAAATTGCATTCGCCTGCGATAAAACCGGAAAAAAAGAAATCTTTACCATGAATTTTGATGGCAGCGACGTGCGACAGATTACGAAACTCAAGTCGATTTCGATGTCGCCTGCTTGGAGCGCAGACGGCTCTAAATTGGCCTTTTCGGTGTATAACAAGCATAGCGACAACGTAAAGAATCTCGATTTGCTCGAGTATAACTTTCGCACCAGTGGGCTTAAAATTCTGAGCAATCGAAAAGGCATCAACTCGGGCGCAACCTATTCACCTAAAGGCGACCGCTTAGCACTGACCATGAGTTACACAGGCAATCCAGAGCTTCATCTTCTCGATCTCGAGTCGCGCGAAACAACTCCGCTCACCCATT
>CAIKYX010000048.1 GCA_903831745.1 Oligoflexia bacterium | reverse complement strand
CATCGCAGCCTAACCCCCGTCAAAGCTATCCTATCCTTCAGTTAGATTCCTTGATGAGCTAATACGCCATCGAGTTGAACCTCTTTTTTGAGGGGATTCGCGATAACCTGCTCGCACCATTCAATTTTGATATAGGGACGCTTCCGTAAAACCTGTTCTTCGAAATACTTCGTTGTTTTCACTCAGAATTTACTCTCTCATGATGAAAAGAAAGTGTCAGGCGAATTCTATTTTTTTGGTTTAAACAAATCAGGATCGGCATTTTGCCGCACAAATCCCTCACTGACGCCACCAATCGCCCGGGCTGCCGGTTTATAGCCCTTATACCGCGAAGCAAGCTCGCGCAGTTCGATCGGGGCTAGTGCCTTTGGTTCCGGATACCCCTCAATTTCAAAAACCATAACAGCCCGTCTGGACGGTGCTAATTTGAGATCAAGGTGTTCGAGTACTTTGCAGTCTTGCGCACCATTCTGGTCTCACACTTTTCCAATTTTACATCCTCAAAAACTCATTCACTCCTGCGGAGTACTTTTCGTACACCTTAGTCGTTCGGTCGTCTTTTCGTCGTAAAATTGGAAAATTGTGGACCTGAATTTTGCATTCTATGGACTTGAACGTAATCTTTGGGAGCCGTCGCGTAGCGATAAAATGCGAAGCATTTTACAGTCCTTCGCAACTTGCACCCAGGTGATCGACTGATGATCTTAAGTGAATGTTCAAAAAAGTAAGGCCGTGTTTTTTTATGGATTTGTCCGAAGGTGGGTTTGTTTTGGGGCGGAAGGCAAGTCCCTACTTACGGCCATACTGAAACCCCTTCAACTACCGGCCTTCAAATCAAAAAGTCTGTATTGCAATGCCTGCCAAAGAAATCCTTCTGCTGGATTTTTCGGAGCCAAATTCAATTGCCCCGAAACCAATACCACCAATGCATTCACACGGTTTCTCAACTGCTTTAAAGTGCTCGCTTCGTCAGATGGAGAAGTTAAGCTTGAATTCACGACTTGAGAATAATTTGCATCCTTAGATCCAAATTTAAAATAGTCGCCCTCCAATAGGTCTATTTGATCCAATGTTTCTTTTAAGACTTTGCTCAGCTCCGACTCATGCTGACGAATGAAATCCTTCACCGAGGCAATCCTGAAAAACTTCAAACGATTTCGCCGATAGTAAGAATGCATCTCTGCAAAATCCTGCAAACGGACTGGGCCAGGTGTTATCCCTGTTTTTTGGTACACCAGATCGGTAGAAATAAAAATCGCAGCATGAACCTCCGGGGCCTGGGTTTGATCGCGATAAACCACCAAATCTCCTGGCAAAAGATCTTTTTCTGATATTTCTTTGGCCAGCGAACTCTCCAGCCAGTAATTCATGGTTCGATCACTTGCAAATACCGGAGCAGCTTTGAGGCCCGCGGCATGACAGGTGGTGCCCCAACAGTTGCCCCAGACTCGCCCTGTTACTTTTCCGATCGTTTCAAGTGCAAATGAGGGAAGCACTTCAGAGATCTCGTACAAATCATAACCGTTCCACAGCCGCGGAAAGACTTCAGTCAGCGTTGTTTCTTCGCCCAATGATTTCTTCCAGGCGATAATATCCTGAACAATCTTTTTACCGATCTCTTCATCCTTGGCAATCAACGCGTATCCATTATGCTTCAGAATCGCAAAGCGCGGATGCAATTCACTGAAATTTCGCAACTCCGCCGCATCGAGTTCTGTTTCTTCGAATTTGTATCCCGCCGGAACATTTCGCTCGAGAAGTGAGGAGAGGCAAGCACCATGAGAATCGACTGCACTGAACCAAAGTGCGGAAAATAACATTCCGATGACTGCAGGCGCTCGAAAAAACATGACCTGAATAGTAATTAATATGATCAAAATGATCAACCTTATATTCACTAAACACTTATTGTTTAATTATCAATAAGGCCAATTTACTAAAAACGAAGCACTCACGAACAAATTCACTCGACTTCTCATCTCTTTTCGTGCACTATCGCTCCCAGTAATGCCGATTTGACGCAGCTTGCGGGCATAAAACAGCTAAAGCGCTTCGAGATACAATCTCTGTATCTTCTGTTTTATTCCCTATTTCTATCGATCAGTCGGTGAACCAAACGTTAAGGTAAAATGTTTCACACTGTATCGAACATCAAAGCACTTCTTCTCGCACTCTTGATCGCGCTGCCTATTTTCGTAGTCGAGAACACAGCCTTTGCAAACAACCACGCTGTGCCTTGGTCTTTTTGTAATGCAGCAGCTAAAGACGATGCTATTGCGCCAGCAATTAAAAGAAATTTTCTAGCGCACTTCAATCAACACTTTTCGCACCTTCATTTTAGAGATGCAACCCCATCCGATCTTCCGGTTCTTCAACCCTTTATCAACAGCGTTCGTAACGAATTCATTGCCCAAGGCGATAAACTCGACGTGGTATTCGACGATGACCTGGCACGCTTGGATGAAGTTTTCCGAAATAACGAATCGGCACTCTTTGTGATGACCCAAGATGAATCTAAAATTGTTGGATCAGGCGGCTTTGCACGCACAGCACCTCGAGAAGTCGAGCTCCGCAAAATCTATCTCGACCCATCTCAACGCGGAACCCAATTGGGTAAATCGTGGGTCAGATCCCTGATCAGCCTGGCCAAAGCCTTGGGCAACAAAAGAATGTGGCTCTACAATCACAGGAATCTGACTCGTGCGACCGACATCTATAAAAAAGAAGGATTTAAAGTTTTTACTCCAACCGCTGACATTGCCAAGGGCCTAAACGTAGACGACTACTGGTTTATGGAACTAAACTTAGACGATTGGGTAGATTGATTGTGAAAACATTAACCTTAATTCTGATCAGTGTCTTGCTGCCGTTGTACCCCACTTTTGCGAGTGATCTGAGCTGGCAGGACTTTCTCAAACAAATTGTCGAGATCAACACGGGCACGCAAAATCTGGCCGGGCTTAAGAAGTTAAAGACCTTACTCATTACCGAATTCAAATCACTCGGGTTTGAATACACCGAAATCGCAAACAAAAACGGCAGAAGCGTCCTTACGTTTCAAATCAAAGACGCCAGACCCACCATCGGATTCTACGCACACCTCGACACTGTTTTTAAAGAAGACTCCCCCTTTCAAAAGTTCGCCCAAGATGCCAATGGAATTCATGGCCCAGGCGTCATCGACATGAAGGGCGGAATTGCGCTGATGCGCGAAGTGCTCCGCACGCTCAAAACCGAAAATCCAAAAAACCTCGAAAAGATAAAGCTCCTGTTCAACGACGACGAAGAAATCGGCTCACCCGATTCGAAAGTCGTCCTGAATAACGAATCCAAAGGGCTTACTTCAGGCTTCATCTTCGAACCCGGCACCGAAATGGGCGAACTAGTGCTTTCACAATCGGGCATTCAATGGATCGAACTCACCCTTCACGGCAAAGCCGCGCATGCAGGACTCGAATTCGACAAAGGCAAGAATGCCTGCCTTGAACTCGCCAAACTGCTTCCGGAGCTTGCAGCTCAGACCCGTTTAAAGAATCATTTTACCGTCAATGTCGGGGTCTTAAGCGGCGGCACCACTGCCAATATCGTGTGCGAAGAAGCCAAAGTAAAATTCGACATTCGTTACGTCAGACCCACTGATCTCGAGCAATTTCTGAAGCTCCTCCGAAAAAGAACTGAACACTTGCCAACGGGATATTCTGCCTCAATTCAGACACCGGTAGACATCAAATCGTTGGGCGCCGAAAAAACAAAAGTACTGATCGATGAATTCAAATCCATAGCAAAGAGACTCAACCAGCCACTCTCTACAGTTCATGTGGGATATGTTGCCGACTCGAACCACCTTCAGGACGTAGAAGGCCTGAATCTTCTGATCGGTATTGGTCCGTACGGATCAGGAATGCATGCAGACCGCGAGACGATGGCAATAGAAAGCTTTGAAGCCAGGACGAAACTCCTGTTAGACTGGCTTCGAGCACACCTATGAACGAAGAACACGATTGTTGTAGCCACCACGAGCATCCAAAAACCGAGAAGCCAGAACCTGCAGACCTTCCTGAGGGAACCACCTATACCTGCCCGATGCATCTCGAAATTCAGCAAATCGGACCAGGAACCTGCCCAAAATGCGGCATGGCGCTCGAGCCTCTCGAGATATCCGCAGAAGAAGAGCCCCAAACCGAATTGATCGACATGAATCGCCGGTTTAAAATCAGTCTGCTCTTTACTCTGCCTCTCTTTTTGATTTCGATGGCTGATTTGATTCCGGGAATGCCACTGATGCAAATCTTTTCGCCTAGCGGCTTGCACTGGATCGAACTACTTCTCGCCACCCCGGTTGTATTTTGGTGCGGCCTACCGGTGTTCAAGCGTGGACTCGATTCGCTCAAAGGATTCAACCTGAACATGTTTACCCTGATCGCTCTGGGTACCGCAGTCGCATATTTTTTTAGTCTAAGCAGCACACTTCTTCCGGGAGTGATTTCTGAGAATGTTTACTTCGAAGCCTCTGCGGTCATCATTTCGCTCGTGTTACTTGGACAAGTGCTCGAACTGAAAGCTCGCGGAAAAACAGGACAGGCCATCCGTGCTCTTTTAAATCTAGCACCGGATACCGCAAGACGGGTGACTGACGACGGAAACGAAGAAGATATTCCGATTTGTCACGTAGACGTTGGAGATCGACTGAGAGTTCGACCCGGCGAGAGCATTCCAGTCGATGGCGTGGTTCTCGAAGGCAAAAGCTCGGTCGATGAATCGATGATTACGGGAGAACCCATTCCGGTCGAAAAATTTTCTGGTCTAAAAGTTACCGCAGGAACGCTCAATGCCACCGGAAGTTTTATCTTCAGGGCAGAACGCGTTGGCTCGGACACACTCCTTTCGCAAATCGTAAAACTGGTAAACGAAGCCCAGCGCTCGCGTGCTCCCATTCAAAAACTAGCAGATAGTGTTTCAGGGTTTTTTGTTCCAGCGGTCATTCTCATCTCAATCGTCACTGCCGCTTGCTGGTTGATCTTTGGCCCTGAACCAAAACTCACGTATGCACTCGTCAACGCGGTTGCAGTGCTGATCATCGCCTGCCCTTGCGCACTCGGACTCGCCACCCCCATGTCGATCATGGTGGGCACCGGACGAGGTGCCAGCATGGGAATTCTTTTTAAAAATGCGGAAGCTCTCGAAACACTAGAAAAGGTGAATACCCTGGTCGTCGACAAGACCGGCACCCTGACCGAGGGCAAACCCAAAGTCGCTTTGGTTACGGCCGCCACTGACTTTGATGAAAAGCAAGTCGTCCGATTTGCCGGTGCCTTAGAAAAAGGCAGCGAACATCCGCTTGCGCGCGCCATCCTCGCTCACACAAATGGCATTGAACTGCCCGCCATTCAAGATTTTGAAGCAATACCCGGCCTTGGAATCCAGGCTCATGTTGAACAGAAGAAAATCCTGCTCGGAAATCAGGCCTTTCTCGAGAAGAATCAAATTTCGATTACCAGCCTGAAAGATGCCTCGGAAAAAGCCCAAGCCTTGGGCCAAACCGTTGTCTTCCTCGCAGTCGATCGTACGGTTGCCGGTTTCATTGGCGTACAAGATCCAATCAAGGAATCGGCGCGAACTGCCATTCATGAATTACAAAGCGAAGGAATTCGCATCGTCATGCTCACGGGCGATCACCGAATTCCTGCAGAAGCAGTGGCGCACGCGCTCGAAATCAGAGAAGTTCATGCAGGGGTGCTGCCCCACGATAAAGCCGCCGTCATCAAAAATTTACAAAGCCAAGGACTATTTGTTGCCATGGCCGGAGATGGAGTAAACGATGCTCCCGCTCTCGCACAAGCTCAAGTCGGAATCGCCATGGGCTCTGGCACCGATGTCGCGATACAAAGCTCTGGAGTCACACTCGTAAGAAGTGACCTTCGTTCACTTCTTCATGCGATTCAACTCAGTCGGGCAACCATGAAAAACATAAGGCAGAACTTGTTTTTTGCATTTTTCTATAATGCACTTGGGGTACCGGTTGCGGCAGGAATTCTTTTTCCGGTATTCGGATTGCTGATGAGCCCCATGCTCGCCAGTGCCACCATGAGCCTGAGTTCAGTATCCGTCATTGCAAATGCACTGAGGCTGAGACGAGTAAAATTCTAATCAAGGTCCGAACGACAGGCTCTCAATTGGCATCGCCACATTAACTTTTTGAATGGTGCTTCCATCGATCGGTACCAACCAGAGCTGGGCACTTCCGGAAGCAACATAAGAAACAAACAGGGTATTGCCATAGCGAACGATCTTGTTAAAAACGTAACCGCCGTCTGCTGCAGAACCCGCGCAGACCAGTTTCTGCTCACCGAGCTGCACGCAACTTTGATTCTGCGTCGGATACCAAGCGATGACACCGAGGGGCTCGTCGACCGAGGTAAAACTGGCAGCCAAGATTCGATACGGATAATTCGCTTTCGAAATCTCTGCCTTTTGATTCACGGAATAAACGCTGATGGCTGCTGATACTCCCTGTGCCGATCCCAGATCACCCGAGCCCACCATAAAGATTTGGAGGTCGCTTGTCAGTGCTGAAAGACTTGGAAACATCAAAATCGGATTGGGAGCAGATAAGAGAGACGTCGCTTCGACCTGAAGCGTATGCACATTGATGAGAGCCATGCCGGCTTTTGCATCGGGCGGCCAACCACTCGAAGTGCGATGAATCCGCTGGGCGCCGATCGCCATATGATCCTGATCGGCCGCGATCACTTGCGACAACTCGGCGTAGCCATCGGGGGAGGCATCCTCTTTCAAACTCGAGAGATCAATACTCGAAATTTGCGATTTTAAATCTTCAGACAAGATTTGAACTGAATTCGAATCAAGCGAGGTCACCCAGATTCGATTGGCACTGTCTCGCGCCGCCCACTGCGGATTGCTCCGATCCACAAGCTTCAAACTTTGGGTTGCTGCTGCCTTGGCTCCGGAAAGTAAGGTAATCGAATCATTTTGCATGCGATTGAGTAGCATCAAACCCGAATCACCGTCCTGAAACACGAGGGCATCCGGACCAGTGACTTGAACCTTACTTTCGAGCGCACCCGAAGTGAGGTCGAGCCTGGCCAGTGCGCCACCGCTCGTGTAATTCGTAGTCACCATCCAAAGCGCCTTTTGCAAAGTAGGCTTATGTAAAATTCGTGCAGGTGGATTTACTTTCGAAAGATCGACCTGATTCGGAACGACCTGTTTTTCGGGTCTAGGGCCACAGCTCGACGATACCAAAATGGCTGCCAAAAAAGTTAAATTAAGAATTCGCATTGAAGCCTTACCTCTGTTTGTTGAATCATGGGTTCGAGCAAGTTCGGAGCAGCCGTGCCTTGAAACGTCGAGGTTTCGGGCAAGTTGTTGCTCGGAAGTAAATTATTTGCGACCAACCGTAACTCCCAATTCTTTTGGCCGTAACCCACAAAAGCATCGACTTGGTGAAACGCTGGTCTCGACCAAAGACCGGATAGATCGATGGCATCTTCACTTTGATAACGATGAACCATTCCGAACTTCATGCCGTGGTCTTCATATTTTGCTTCCGACCTGAGCGTCCATGCCGGCCTACCCGGAATCGCCTGCCCTCTTTGCCAATTCACCGATGAATCGTTGACCGCATCCTGAAGAGTATAAGACGGCGAGAAGGTCAGTTTCCAAAACTGAACAGAGCCTTTCAGCTCGGCTCCTCGCGACCACACCCCTCCGAGCGGCAGAGTTCTCGCGGCAGTGGGTGAGACAGCCACCATGATCGGAGAGTTGACCGAATGTTCCGCAAAAAATGAAACTGCAAACTCCGTCATTTTGCCTTCGTGTTCGTGAGTGTACCAAGGCCCGATCGAGTAACGCATTCCCGTTTCTGCAGGCAACGCAGACGAACCTTGCAAAAGCGCTCCATCTCCAAATTTTTGAAGTGGCGTGGGCATCAGTGAATACCGACGTATTTTTCCTTCGATGCCGAGATCAAATCGATGCGAGCTCGAGACATCCATACCGGCATCCCAAACAGCACTCGTATCGCTTTTACCGGTAATTCGATCCAGCGCCATTTCTGTAAATCCATGAAGTGCGACCTCAACCCACGGATGAGTCAATAGCGAGACCTGGCTGAGCACTTTGCCCGAGTTACGATTAAAATCCAGGGCAGTGGTATCTGCAAATTTTCGACCTAAGGCTTCGCGCGAAAATGAAGTCTGAATCATCCAAGGTGCAATGGGTTTACTCTCGGTTTGAATTCCAAATTTTGTTCCTTGGGATTGATTCGAAGCAAGCGGACTTAAGCTCGATGCGAATTCGCTAGATCGGTATTGACCATAAGGAGTAAGATCGCCGATCGCAGTTTTAAACTGACCGTTCAGACTTGCTTGCCGGGCATTCTGAGTACCTGTCAGCGTCGGACCTGCATGAATGTCCTCGAAACGAGTATCGAGATCGGCGAGAGTTTTCCAGGAATCGCCTGCGACGACGATTTTTCCATATCCCGAATCGCGGCGATTTGAATAACTCTTTACTGTGTTTTGTGTCGACTGATACGGATTACCTTGATTGTCGAGATACGGAACGCTCCGGTGGTCTTGCGCCACCCCGCCTTCGATCGAAGACTGCAGTCCCGATAGGTTGCCGGATGTTTTTAGCCTGAGCCGTTGATCGCCAGAAAAATCTCCGTGTGCCTGCTTCGACCATTCCTGCCGATTGACACGAGGATTCAGCCACCAGTTTTCAGCGCGACGCTCGAGCGATAGGTCTTGTGCGCCTTGCATGTTTTTTTGCTCGATGCCGAATTCATTCACCGGAGCATCGATCGATTTGGCCCCCACTCCCACGGGCACTTGGGTGACCGCAGCCTGCGCACTCGAATCACCTTCGGAAATCGCTGTTGCTTCGATCACCACAGGCGCAACTACTTGCTCGGAACCTTGTTGGTCCGCAAAGCTTTTGCCCATGGATAGAAACGTGATGAATAGAATGAATGCTGACAACTACCCTCCTGCTCGGGAAATACAGTGTTTGAGTAGACCGGACTTACCTCGTTCCAACTTTAAGTTGGGTCCTGTTAGGGAGGCTCACCGTTGCGGCACAGCTCTGGAATAGCTTAAAAGCGTCACCAGATTCCTTCTCAACACACCAAAAGTGTTCTGATTGGGTTCTATTTCGGAGAGGCCGTTTTGTCAACGAATTGAGTGAAATCCGGAACCCCCAATGATTGAACGGCAAATGCGCCATATCGGTTTCCAAGGGTAATCGCTGCCTCGATCGAGAGGCCTCTCACCAAGCCAAGCGAAAGACCGGCTATAAAAGAATCCCCGGCACCGGTCGGGTCGACTTCGACCGCGGCAACGGCAGGTACGGTTAAGGTCAGTTTGCCTGCTTTAAACTGTGTGCCGTCCGAACCGCGAGTGATCAATACTTTGGTGCCACCCATTTTGGTCAGATCAATAAAGGCCGCTTCCTTCGCATTGACCTTCAAATAATCAATCATCGGCAGACACTCCATAAACGGGGTATCACCGAGATTGACGCATTTAACACGGCTTTCTTCATCCACACTGCGAATCAGACCTTGCACATCACACACGAGAATTTCGACTCTTTCGCGAAGCGCGCGAAGGGTCTCGGGCATGATTTCATTGGCCACTCCGCATGCAATTCCGACTTTGGCCTTCACATCAGGAAAATCATCGGCATAAATCGGATCGCAACACGCACTGAGGAATGAAGAAGTGTTGCCTGGAATATGAGTGTCTCTGAAATGAGTGGTAGGCCGATCACCCGAAATGATTGCGATCGTTGCCGAATTTTTAGACACTTCCTTGAAATAACGAAAATCCTTACCCACTTTCGAAACCACCTGATAACGGGCTTGGGCCGCTTCGAGGGCCTTTGAAATGTAAGCAGTTGAACCGCCGAGGAGTTCGAATGTTCCGTCGTTACGGATCAGGGTATCGTGGCAATAATTTCCGGCAAGTAAAATTTCCATTGCGTTACCTGATGACTATAGCAATGATGGGGGGGCTAATGAACGAATCTTTCGCGGAAAACACGAAAATTTCACTCAAATCCGGGGCCGTAGGATTGATCGGTGCCATCACCTTGGGAATCGTAATGCTTTCACCGGCAATGACGATTTACGGAAACTTCGGTCCGACCTTTCTCGCTGCAGGCAAAGCCTCGCCTCTCGTATTTTTCTGGGCCCTGATCGCAACCTTACCCACTGCCATTAGCTACGCCCTTTTATCACGCATTTATCCGAGTTCGGGAAGTGCCGCTACCTGGGTTGCAAAAACCGGTATGAAGCGGGTTGCCCGTTGGGCAGGCTGGATGGTGTTCTTTTATTACGTCACGAACTTTATCATTCAACCCATTACTTTGGGAGTTTTCCTGAACGACACGCTCAGGGATCTAGGGCTTCACTTTAACCTCGTGACTTACGTCTTGGGCGTTCTCTTGTGCGGCACCTGGCCTGCATGGATAGCCTACCGAGGAATCAGGCCGTCGATTCACGGTGCCCTTGCCTTTCTGTTGTTCGAAGCGGTGATCGTCATAGCCCTCTGTCTGACCGTCTTCATTGCGGCGCCTTTACAAGGCGCACACTTTTCGCTCGAAGGGTTTCATACAAGCGCTTCACCCAGCGGCATGCACGGGTTGTTTCAGGCTTTGATTTTTGGAATGCTTTCATTTTGCGGTTTTGATGTCATCAGCACGCTCGGTGAAGAATCAAAAATGCCTAAAAAATTGATACCGCAGGCAACCTTCATTGCCTTGTCGCTCTTTGGCTTTCTGATGATCGCAGGCATCTGGGTGCTCACCTATGCCGCAAGCCCGGAACAGCTAAAGACCATCGCTGATTCGGGCGGCATGCCGGTGGGCGAAATTGCACGGATGTTCTGGGGGCGATGGGCCATTCTGGTGCCGTTTACCGCAATCTCTGCTTCTCTTGGAATTGCCATTGCAACTGCTATCGGAGCCAGTCGCGTTTTGCACTCGATGGCTGAACGGGGAGACGCCCCTGCTGGATTTTCGAAACTGAATCCGCGCTACCAAGTTCCGTGGAACGCCATGCATTTGATTTTTGCGATTGGCATGTTCGCAGCAATCTTCACCGCCCTGTTTTTAGGTCCTTACCAGACGATGGTTTGGTGGGGGACCACTTCAACTTTCTTTGCGATGCTCACTTATCTCACGGTCAATTCAGCAAATCTCATCCTCTTCAGGCATGAGATTCTGAAATCGCCAATCAAATTTATCCTGCATGGATTGATTCCGATGATCGGCCTTTCGCTCGATGGATACATTCTCGTCAATTCCTTTTTTATCGAACTTTGGAATCAGGGTTGGGCAACCGGGCAAAGTGTCATTGTCTTTGATCTGTTATGCGCAATTCTCGGGATCACTCTCGCGCTCAGGACGAAAACGACGTGAAGCTTTTTCTTGCGTTAATCAGCATCATTACCCTACTTGGCACCTCGCAACCCGTATTCGCTGCTGCGCCTGTAGGAATCTGGGCTGCATGGAGCAATCTTTGCGATGAAATGGCCAAGTGGGTGACTCCCGGAGCTTGGCACAACGGCACCGGAAAACGACCCTTCAAAAAAATGTTCTGGAGCCTGTTTGAAGGAAACAAACAGAAAGTCTATCAGGCCATCAGCCCAGATTACCTGAACCGCATCTACGACGAATGGATGATACTCAGTGACCCTGCTTATTCGTTGGCACCCCTGAAATATCCGATTCCTGAAATTGCAGTAACACTCCTTGATCTCGCGGCTGAAACCGAAATGACAGCTGACATGATTCGGAAGTTCATGACTGACCCAAACCTTCGGGAAAGTCAGCGCGCCTTGCTCGATTGGGTTGCGAAAATGCTGGATCTGCCAGCTTACAAAAACCAGGAATATTTAAAATCTGTTCTCGAATCATTTTGGCACACCCAGACCATCGAATCGAAGGGAATCAAATATTTTTCGGGCATACCCCAGATTCCAACTCCTCGAACCGGAACCGTTCGCGTCTACAAGGGAACAAACTTTTACAAAGGTGCTGTTACTTCAAAGTCGCAGGCAGGCAAAAGCGCAGACGAAGTCTTGTCTGGCGAGGACTTTTTTCTGTCCCAAGAAGAAGCCAATCAACACTCGGTTCGCGCAGAGGCCTTTCATATGGATGGGGTCTCGGTTTCTCGTGATCCCACTTTAATCACCAAATACGGTGCTTACGTACGCATTTACGACATTCCTCAAAATGTTTTTGAGCGACTTCCGACCGGAGCTCCTGAACTGAACGAATTTGTATTCAAATATAGTGTCCCCGAGAAATTCCGGATCATGACGCTTCCGAAAGAAACTTATTTCGAGGCGCTTAAGGAACAAGCAAAGCCGCGAAACCTGTTTGCCAAAAAGCTGCAGGAAATCATTCAAACCGAAGACGGCGATGCGATCGTGCAATTCCTAAAATTCAATGCCGAAAATGTCAAACTCCCACGAAACATCATCATCAGCCTTGCCACCCTATTTTCTTCTGATCTCGATTTGCAGGAAGGATTTTCGCTCGAACGCCATACGCTGATGGGCTACGCACAAATGAAAAAGCTGATGCCTTCGTTCAGGTGGAGCGACATTCAGGCACCGCCCAACGTCGATCCGAAGCGAACTCTGCAATTTTTGTATTCACTGCATGACTCAGGAAAGCCCTATGCCACCAGTGTCGGACTCTCCCACCAGGAGCTTTCGGCAGATATTCTGGGGCAGGTCATGTACCAGGGCGGTTTCACTCTTGCCGAAATCGAATTGGCCAAAGCCTTGGTCGGAAATGATGCGATCGGAAGCATGATTCAATACGGAACATTAACACCGCAAGATGCCTTCGAAAAAATTCTAGCGATCTCGAAACGAACCAATCTGTCTCCACGGGATTTCTTCAAACTACAAACATTCTACTACACGGTCGATGCCAGCTCTTATCCGCAATTGCTCGGGAGTATTTTCAACAGGGATGGCGGAATGCTGGTTCCAAAGAGTGACAAATTCAAGGTTTTGAAAAACCTATTTGAAAACGCACCGCTTTAACGACTCACTCGGGCAATCACCGCAAATGAATCCGAACGATCAGGAACAACATCTAGAACCTCAAGCACTGTCCAACCCTCACTCTCGAGTAACGCCCGAGTGGTCTCAGGAACAAACACATGCCGATGAATCAAGTTGCCCGTCAGACTCGCCTGTTTATCGTACTGAGAATAATGCGGAGCAAGCCCCCGATCGATGACCTGGGATTTCCATTCATCCCAATGCGCATCTTCGGACGAGGTACTGCCTCGGTCGAAATCTTCGCGCAAATGATCAAGAGAAGTTACTTGCCGATAGCGATCAAAAGTCCGCTCGGGATGAGGTAAAAACAAAAAGAGTACTCCCCGCGATTTTAAAACCCGCTTCCACTCTCGGAGAGCACGAATCGGATCTGGAATGTGTTCGAGCACATGCTCATTCAGCAAGAAATCAAAATGTTCATTTGGATAAGGAATAGTCTCTGCCGGAAAAAACTCATGGGCCAAGCTTTTTGCGCCCGCATGTGTGGCGTACGCATCACTAAAAAGGGTCTGAGCTACCGGAGCGATGGTCTGCTCGCCCGCCCCCAGCTCAAGCCCCTGAGACGTGGGCGTAATGTATCGACTCAACAGAGTCCGAGAAAAGCGTCTTTGGTAGTGGCTCTTAAACGAACGAACAAATCCACTGAACACACCATGATGCCTCATCTGAAAGCCTGCGAGAATTTTCCAATCCTCAAAAGTCATAGTGACACCCTCTTTACGAGCTCACTGACCCCAGACTCGTTCCAGTGGTGATCATCGCCATGATGGTAGCGCGTTTGATCCTTTCGGTATCCTGCTCTCATGGGCTCAAACAAATCAATATAGGCAAAATCGACGTTTTTTGTATGCGCAAGAAAACGCTCTCCAAAGTGGTATTGCGACGGATCGAGATAAACCGCTTCTTTGTGCGGAACAATCGAGAACACCAGATTTACACGTCTTTTCTTCAGTTCCTTAGCAAAACGATCGACACTTTGAACGAAGCGATCGAGTTCTGCGTCTGAATAGTTCTCGCTGCCGTCTCCGAAATGAGAAAGCACCATTTCTGGATTTTTTCCGGGTGCCAAGAGTTCTCGCGTTTCGTCGTTCGACTGAAACGAACGTCGAATCGCAGCCAAGGCACCATGAGCAGAACGATAGTTCCAATAAAAGTTCTTTCGAAATCTCGCCCAAGTGGTCTTCAAGGCACTGAAACGGCGAGTCCGCTGCAAGCGCGCTGGATCCTCTTGGTTTTCCGAATGAAACGTATCCAATTCTTCGACCGCACTGACTTCGTATTCGGCCACGACGAGAACGAAATTCTTGGGATGCATTCCTGCTTCATAAGCCCGCTCGACTTGTCGATTCAAACGGCCTCCGGCAAAAGAACGCACACACCTGCCCGTCTTTGCTCCAAGTTGGGACGAGAGCATTTGTGATTCGTCGAGAGAAGCACCAATGACCATGCTGTCGCCGATCACAATGGTTTGAGGCGCTGCACATTCAGGCAAGGTATTGCGATACCCGTCCTGATCAGTATGCCAGGTCACTGATTTGATCACTGAATTAGGCGCATAAGGCGCTTCGTCTCCCACTTCATCCATCTTTACTGTTTGATTGGGATAAAAGGGATCATCCCAGTGAAACGGTTTGGTGAGTAGCGCTTCCCATACCCGAAATGTGTACTGATTGGGAGGCAACAGCGCTTGCCATGCGAACCAGAAAATAGCCGGAAGTGAAATCAGCACTAATCGTTTGGACAATTTCGTCATTTGAGATGGTAACGAACGCTCGTAATGATTTTACCCCGCTTTAACTTTAATGCCGCACGAAGCAGGATGGCAGTTTGATTGTGCAAAAACTGGTGATACCAGTGCGCCGTCACAAACTCAGGAATGATCACGGTAATCAAGTCGCCCCCTTGGCTCGACTTCTTGACGTCCTCGATATAATTGATCAAAGGTTCGATGACCGAACGATAAGGAGAACGAACGACTACAAATGGAATATTCGGCGCCCACTTCGTCCATTGTTGTTCCATGCGTGCGCGCGACTCGGGATCGATCTCTACATAAACTGCCCGAACGTCCTTTGAAATCGAAACCGCATAACGGATCGCATCTGCCACACCTTGGTGAATTCCAGAAACCGGAATGATGGCAGTATGAAGGATCGGACGAAAATCCTGCGGAAACTGCTGATTCTCGAAAGACAGCTGACGAGCCATATCAGTGTAATGCGCGTGGATGGCCCGAAACGTCATGACCAATACAGGAATCAGCACGACTACCATCCATGCCCCGTGCATGAATTTGGTGGCTGCAATCACCACAAGAACAATCAGCGTAGTGAAAGCACCGAGCGCATTGAATGCAAGTGAAAGGCGCCATTTGGGCTGACGGATCTTAAGATGATGGATGACCATTCCAAGCTGAGAAAGCGTAAACGAAAGAAACACCCCAACCGCGTACAACGGAATCAAGTGATGGGTTTCGGCATGAAACATCACGACCAGCACGATCGCCATGACACTGAGACCAATGATGCCGTTTGAGAAAACCAGGCGGTCACCGAGGCTGGCCAGCTGACGAGGTAGGAACTTGTCTTTTGCCAGGAGCGATGAAAGTCGCGGAAAGTCAGCGTAACTGGTATTGGCCGCCAAGAACAAAATCAAGGCAGTCGACGCCGGTACCAAATAATATAAAAATGAATTTCCGAAAATAGCATGAGACAGAAGCGAAATCGTTGTTTCGCCATCTTTCGGCACAATTCCGAACATGTGCGAAAGAAAAGTAATCCCCAAGAAGAATCCACCCAGCGTCAGCGACATCCAGGCCATGGTAATTCGCGCATTCTTAGGACCAGGATCCTTGAATACGGGAATTCCGTTAGAAATGGCTTCAACTCCGGTGAGCGCAGAACAACCCGACGAAAACGCCCTGAGGAGCAAAAAGACAGGAATGGCAGGATAACTCTCGTGAATGACCGGTGCAACAGCAACGCTCTCTCCGGAAGCAAAACGCCAAGCTCCCACCGCCATCATGATCAACATGGATCCGATAAACAAATAGGTGGGCAATGCGAATACATTCGCAGATTCCCGCACGCCTCGTAAATTAAGAAGCATGATGATTAGAATGACGACCGAGCAAATCAAAACTGAATGCGGAGCCAGTGCCGGAAAAGCCGACACCATATTTTCGACCCCTGATGCGACCGAAACTGAAACCGTAAGGATGTAATCAATCAACAAGGATGCCGCCGCAACCAATCCCGAATTGATACCCAGATTTTCTTTTGCGACAATGTACGCCCCACCACCCGATGGATAAGCACGAATCGTTTGCTGATAAGAAATGGTAACAATCAACAACAAGAGACCAATCGCGAGTGCAATCGGAATCGACCAAGCAACTGCTGCTGCACCGAATGCCGCAAGTGGAATGAGAATTTCTTCCGTCGCGTACGCTACTGAAGAAAGTGCATCAGAAGAAAGAACCGCCAAGGCCTTCCACTTGGGAATGCGCTCATGCATGGCCATCTCACTACTGATCGGGTCTCCCACGAAAAAACGCTTGATTCTGCCGTACTCCATAGTTGCTCCAATTGGGTGTGTTTCAGAATAAGCTACTCCCGTTGGAAGAAGCTTACAAGAGTGTTTGGGTTGGTTTTATGCATCCTTCAACGAATTTCATTACGAAGGAGGTCAGCCAAAGTCTCGCGTTTTCGAATGAGCGTCACCTTGCCCCGGTCGACCAACACTTCGGCCACGCGAGGTCGAGAATTATAGTTGTTGCTCATTGAAAAACCATACGCGCCAGCCGATAAAAACGCGATTTGCTCCTTGGGAGCACCCGAGACGGCAAGCTTGCGTTTTCTTGCAAAATAATCAGTAGTCTCGCAAATACCGCCGACCACATCCCAGTCCTTAGCGGGCACGGCCTTGTTATCGACCACGGGTACAATCTCATGAAATGCGTCATAGAGCGCAGGTCTCATCAAGTCATTCATCCCGGCATCGAGAATCAGCGTTCGGCTTCCTGGCCGAACTTTTGAATACACCACTTCCGAGACAAGAATTCCCGCGTTTGCAACCAGACTTCGTCCGGGTTCGATCAGGATCTTTTTGTATTCGGAAAAATCATTACGGATGAGATTCGCATACGCCTTCAGTGAAATGGTTTTCTCATTCTGATATTGAATCCCGAGACCACCGCCGAGGTCGACATAATCGAGCTTGCGATCGAGATGCAGCTCCACTTCGTGACAAAGCTTCTTCAGCGTCTTGAATGCCTTTTGATACGGCCCGGTTTTGGTAATTTGGCTGCCGATATGAATACTCAAACCAGAAATATGCACAAATTCGTCATCACCATAATTGATGGCGAGATCGAGGATTTCCTCGCGAGTCAGTCCAAACTTGTCCTGCTTTCTGCCGGTCGAAATCTTATCGAGCGTTTTGGCATCGACATCCGGGTTGTAACGAAATGCGACCGTTACTTTTTTCTTCTGCAAGTTCGCCAGAAGCGCAATCAATTCGAATTCCATCACCGATTCAATATGAATCGATCCGACGCCTGCCTGATCGAGTTTCATCAGCGCACTTAATTCGTCCAAAGTCTTGGCTACTCCAGAAAGTACGCGTTTCGACCTCGGAATCCGGGCAAGTTCCGCGCGATGCCATTCGCCGTAGGAAACCAGATCGCAGCCGGACCCCAATTCATTCAGAAGTTTAAGCACATGCAGATTCGAATTTGCCTTCACTGCATAACAAACCTGCACCGGCAAACCTTTTAACGCCGACGTCAACCGCGCGTACGATTCGCGGATGGCTTTACCAGAATATACATAAAGAGGTGATCCGAATTTTTGAACGAGCTCCGGAACCGAAACTCCGTCCACCGTGAGTACCTTGTTTTGGTAATAAAACGAAAAATCAGGCTCAATCATTCGATCTTTCATGGCGTCCACCCTTTGACTAAAAACTTTGGCGCAATTGAAGGCGCATCTTCTCGGTATCCTGATAGATCGCATTCGCATCCAGCGTCAGGAAGCGATCCTGATGAAACAAGGTATTGCCATCACAGATTACCGTATCGACCTCAAGTCCCTGATACGCATACACCAACTGACTTAAGACCGAATAAAGTGGCTTGACGTGTGGCAAGTCCGTTCGAAGTGCGATGATATCGGCACGCTTACCGACCTCGATGGTACCAATCTGGTTTCCCATTCCCAAGGCATGCGCACCTTCATAGGTCGCAAGATTGAGGGCATCGAGCGCCCCCATGGTGGCGCCTTCGCCCCCTGCTAATTTTTGAAGCTTGGTACCGATGTCCATGGCACCAAACATCGAAAGATCGTTGTTCGAAGCTGCACCATCCGTACCGAGCGCAACCGGAATTCCAGCCTTGCGAAAACGTGCGATCGGCGCAGTGCCGCTACTCAGTTTCATGTTTGAATCCGGGTTGTAGATCATGGCCGCACCCGAGTTCTTAAAAAGCTCGATGTCTTCATCCGTAAAATGCACACAATGCGCTGCGATCAGATTGGGCGAGAGCAAGCCCAGATCATGAAGACGTTTTGTAGGCGATTTTCCGTACTTTTTAAGCGATTCATCGAACTCGGTTTGGGACTCTGAAAGGTGGATATGAATCGGCACTGCCATTTCGCGCGAGAGCGCTTCAACTTCACGAAGTGTGTTATCGCTGCACGAATACGGAGCATGCGGTCCGATGGCAGGCCTCACACGCGGATGAGTGGCGTACTTCTCGCAGAATTTTTTAAAATTTGAAACCCGGTTCTGAATGCCGGCCGGCCCCTGACTTCGCTCTTCGGGTGTTTCAAAATCCATGAACGGCCAAGCCACATGAGCTCGAAGCCCCGATTGAATCAAAACATCAGCGGCAGTATTGCAAAAGAAATACATGTCATTGACAAAGGTCGTCCCAAATCGGATTGATTCGAGTGCGGCAAGCGAGGTCCCCACCCGGATAAACTCTTCGCGGACACTTTTGGCTTCAAGCGGCAGAATATATTTGAAGAGCCATTCCTGAAACGGACGATCATCTTCGTAGCCACGAAACAGCACCATCGAAAGGTGAGTATGGGCGTTGATGAGCCCAGGCAGGACAATCTTCGAACTGAGATCATAAAACTGGCCAGCTGCTTTTTGTTGGGACGATTGAAACGGAGCAACCTCGATGATGAGTCCGTCCTTGATTCCAATAAATTGGTCCGTAGCGACGTCGCCCAAACCACCTTTCATGGTCAGCAAATGTCCGGCGCGGATTCCGAGATCGAAACTCATGATTTTCTCTCGATCGAAAGCAGAATGCCCTTCAAAATAGTGGTAGACGATGCCTTACACGCATCCAAAATGGCAAAGTGATCAAGTTCGATCGGAAGCCCGTCATTTCCTTTGGTCATTCCGGCTGCAAGATTACTAATTAACGACAAGGCGCAAACCCGTGCACCCGAATGTTTCAGCGCCATCGTTTCCCAAACGGTCGACATCCCGACCGACTGAGCACCGCAAGTGTTAAAGAATCGAATTTCTGCAGGTGTCTCGAAAGCAGGCCCGAGCACACCCATGTAAACCCCCTGATGTACCTTAAGCTTGAGCTCAGTAAACGCTTCAGACAAAACTGCGGTCAGTTCTCGGTCATAGAGATTGGTCAGGTCTGGAAAACGCGGACCCCACTCGGTTCCGTCGGGCTTTTTCGGATTCGCACCATAAAGTGGATTTTTACCCGTCAGATTGATGTGGTCTGTGATCATCATCACGTCGCCCATGCGATGAGCGGCATCGAGGCCACCAGCGGCATTGGTGATAAAATAGTTATTTACGCCAAGCTCGCGCGTGTACATGACCGTACGAACGACGTCACGGGGTTCGAGTCCTTCGTAACCATGCAAGCGACCGACTTGGATGAATCCTGATTTTTGAGTGGGTTGATGCTCGACCACTACATAGCGGCCCAAATGTCCGGGTGCAGTCGACGGTTGTAGACCCGGAACTTCTGCAAAAAGAATATCCCCTTTGCGAACGAAGGATGCGGGAATCCCGGTCTGAAGCGAGTCCTTAAAACCTGAACCCAGGACAATATGAAAACTTGGGTCGCCCACGCCGAATTCCTTAAGCTTTTGGGCTAAGAAGGCTGCTCCACTTGAATGTCTGATCATGCTCAGGATTATAGTGAGAGAGCGCCCGAAATACCAGTATTCTTCGATGGTATTCAATGAAAGCGCTTGAATACTTGTCAAAAATAGGATGAGAAGTTTTTACAATTGTTTTACAAGCACCTGACACCTGTTTTTTGAAAATCACTAATATCCAACCCATGAAAACGAAAAAAACAATAACCCTGCTTCTAACTTTAACCCTGCCGATGAGCGCCTGCGGAAAGGGAATGGATTTTCACACGGTCGATGCTGCCGTAAAACAATCCTCCACCGATTGCGATTCACTTCCAACTCCGGAAGAAAAATCCGCCTGCAAGGATGGCTCTGCGAATGTAAACTCTTGGATTTCTGCGTACTGCCCCAAGGTTACTATTGCTTGCAAGGAATTCGGTTACTCTTCAGCCAAAGCGGATTGCACTAAGGATCACCCCGACCAGATGGAAGCTTGCGTGAAAGGTGTCGATTTCATGATTGCGATTCTCGGCCACTAGAATAGTGACTCAACGAAATGAATTGATTGCCTGTTTTTCAGGCGAATATCAAGGCAGTTTCAATTCCTGCTTGTCCGACTAAAATAGTCTTGATTTATATGTAAATTTAGTGTATAAATACGGCTCGGACGGGACGAGGTCCCCAGGAACAAAGGAGAACCCCCATGGCTAATCATAGAATTAATATGTTATCGAATATCGAACCAGAATTTCCAAGGCACGCGAGTGAGTATTCCGGAATCAGTGACAACCAATCAAAAGAACTCGATGCTTCTACTATCGAAGAAGCAATTCAAAACGAGCGCGAGCGTTCGACAGAACATTCGTTTATCAAACGTTTGTTCCTGAAAGCAGCAAAAAAACTCACACCGAAGTACACTGAATCACAGGTCGTACTTTCTAAGAAAATTTAAAATTCAATTCAGATTTAATACTAAAAAAGCCCCGGAAGAGATCTTCCGGGGCTTTCTTGTTTTCTCATTCCAGCTGCTTCAAGCGGCAAAGCCGCTTTGAATCAGCTTCATACTAAACGTTGCCCGTAGTTTCGTTGTTTCGGCGCATGAACGCGGGAACATCGAAATCCTGTCCATCCGGATTCACCATTCCCAAGCGCTTGGCAATTTCGCGAGCACGGTTCAATTCAGGAGAAACCTCCTGGGTATGAGTGTTCGCATTGTTACCCTGATTGGTATTCGCGTTGTTGTCTGAAGTGTGGTTTGCAGTGGTATTCGCCGCGGCATTCGCCTGAGCCTGGTTCAACGTATTGATCGCGTTGACTACGTTCACGGCATTCGGAGTCACACTGATCGTGCTAGCCGGTGTCGTATTCGTATTGTTGTTTTGATGATTGTTATTGGCGGTGTTCGCATTTGCGTTAGCAGTTGCGCGAGCGTTGGCATTCTGCATTTCGGTAATTTGCGCCGAAGCATCGCAACCCAATCCGGTTGCAATCACGGTGACCTTCACCCGGTCATTCAACGATTCATCGATTACGGTACCGAAAATGATCTGAGCATCTTCGTCTGCCGCTTCCTGAATGATCGAGGTCGCTTCATTGACTTCGTGAAGGGTCAGGCTTGCCCCACCGGTAATATTGATGATGATTCCAGTTGCACCATTGATCGAGATATCCTCGAGAAGCGGAGAAGAAATAGCCGAAGTGGCTGCTTCAACTGCGCGGTGCTCGCCTGAACCAAAGCCGATCCCCATCAGCGCCAGCCCCTTGTTTTCCATGATAGTACGAACATCGGCGAAATCGCTGTTGATATAACCGGTGTGATTGATCAAATCCGAAATACCTTGTACGGCATTCAGAAGCACTTCATCTGCTTTTTGAAATGCCTGCATCATCGAAAGGGATGCTCCTGAAATATTCAGGAGGCGGTTATTTGGAATGATAATCAATGAGTCGACACTTTCACGAAGGTTATTGATTCCTTCCAGTGCCTGTTTCATTCGTTTTTTACCTTCGAACAGGAATGGCTTGGTCACTACACCCACAGTCAGGGCGCCCACTTCCTTGGCAATTTTTGCAAACACCGGAGCAGCACCGGTACCGGTTCCGCCGCCCATACCAGCAGTGATGAACACCATGTCTGCGCCCGTCAGCATTTCTGAAATCGCAGCGTAATCTTCGAGAGCGGCTTTACGGCCGGTGTCCGGATTCGCACCTGCACCAAGACCGCGGGTCAGCTCTTGTCCGATGGCAATCTTGCTCGGCGCCAGAACGCTTTCCAATACCTGTTTGTCGGTATTCGCAGCAATGAATTCAACGCCGGTCAAACCGGCACGAATCATGGTGTTGACGGCATTACAACCGCCACCGCCCACGCCGATGACTTTAATTTTAGCCCCTAGTATCTTGGTTTCCTGAATTTCGAACATGAACAACGCCTCCGTATGTTGATGCACCTTTTGAGTGCATGTAAGTTGATGCACTCCTTCTGGTGCATAAGTTTATTGATCTAAAACAAATCCTTCATCCAGCTCTTCACTGAGCCGCCGATTTTTCCAAATACTCCATCTCCGCTTAAGAGATTCTCACCCATCAACCCTGAAGGCTGACTGGATCCGCGATTCAACTGGTCTGCACCATATTTCAGGAGGCCGACCGCGGTTGAATATTTCGGAGAATTAACGACTTCTTTCAAGCCTCCGAGACGAATAGGAACACCGCGCTTTAATGGAACTTCGAATAAAAAATCACCGAGCTCGACCATGCCTTGAAGCAAAGTGGTGCCGCCCGTGAGTACGATTCCTGCTGCCAACAACTCGCCATAGCCTGAGTTATTGATCTCTTGCTGAATCATGGAATACATTTCTTCAACTCGGGCCTCGATGATCTCGGCCAGAATTTTTCTTGAAACCACGCGGGCTTTGCCTTCACCGACCGCTGGAACTTCGATGGTTTCATTCTCTTGCAGCAAGGAAGCCATGGCACAGCCATGAGCAATCTTGATTTTTTCAGCCGCATCAAGCGACGCACGAATGCCTACCGAAATATCGTTGGTGATGTGCACGCCACCGACAGGAAGCACGCTGGTATAGAGAAGAGATCCTTCGCGGAAGATCGCAATATCGGTAGTACCCCCACCAATGTCGACGAGCGCGACTCCCAATTCTTTTTCATCCTGGGTCAAGACAGCAGAAGCAGACGCAATCGGCTGCAAGCACAATTCAGTCACACTGATGCCTGCACGGTTGGCGCACTTGGTTAAATTCTGGGCAGAACTGATTGCTCCAGTCACAATATGAACTTTAGCTTCGAGACGAACCCCGTTCATTCCTACCGGTTCACGAATGCCATCTTGATCATCAATGATGAACTCCTGCGGAATCACATGCAGGACTTCACGATCCTGCGGAATCATCACTGCCTTTGCAGCATCAAGCACGCGCTGTACATCGTGTGCAGTGATCTCGCGATCCTTGACCGCGACCACTCCGGATGAATTGAAAGATTTGATATGGGTGCCGGCAATACCGACGTAGGCAGAACTGATCTTGATGCCCGCCATGTTTTCGGCTTCTTTTACAGCCTTTTTGATCGCGTCGACTGTCGAGTCGATATTGATGACGACTCCTTTTCGCAGTCCGAGCGAAGGCGCTTGTCCGAATCCGACAATATCTATGGATGAGGGTTGCGCTTGAGTTGCATGATGAAATTCACCGACAATACAACAAACTTTGGTTGTACCGATGTCGAGACCGACGATAAAATCCTTTTTAGACATTCGATTGCCCCTCCCATGGGCGACTCTGCCTCCGTCATGACTCGTGATCTGTTAAAAGACCGCGAATCCGCGCATGATTCATTGTAACACCAGCTTTTTTGGGATTGCGACAAAAAATCATCTGACGCGACTAATTAAATCAACTTGTGCAAAAATTACGAGCTTCTAGCAACCTTAACGACGATCTTTTTGCCATCACCGAGCCAAATCTTTGACACTGGCATCGATTTTTCAGACAAGTAGCTCAGGACTTTCATCAAACGGGCCTGTGGAACCTGAGACGCCTCATCAATATTGATGCCCATTTCGAGAAGCGCCCGCATCTGGGTTCCGTTTTTGAGGGTAAATACAATGACCGCGCGCAAACCGAGTTTTTCGTCATAATTCATCGACGAAAGCTTAAGACCAGGTGTATTCGAGCCATCAAACCAATGCAGGATGAAATCTCCGGCCTTTTTCAAAAATGCAGAATCCTGAGGCGAAACCCCGCTTAAAATAGGAAGTTCACGCGTAAACGAAAGACTCGCATCTTCGAAAATGGTTCCATCCGCTTCGAGGTAAAGTACTTTTCCGTTTTTACCTTCGACCATCGCAGTGGGATTTCTTTCAATCACTTTGATGAGAAGACTCGCCGGAAAACGCTTTTCGAGCACTACCCCTTTGATCCACGGTTGCTTCAGAAGTCGCATTTCGATCGGTTTCAGATCCATGCCGAATAAATTGGTTTTCTCGTGAGTCTCGACCCGGGCAATATTCAGAATTTGTTGTGCTGACAAGGGGTAATCCTTGCTCAGGGGCTCGACCGTCACCGTATTGAGCGAGAACAATGAAGAATGAAGTGCCTGGATGATGCCAAAGATACAGACAAGAATGACAGCGATCGCCGCCAATACATGCAACGCGTTTTTTCGGGGAATGAATTTGAGTGCTTTTGCTGATGCCATGCTTTTGATTTAGATTAAGAGTCCCTGCCTCCTCAGTCAACACTTCTACACTGACAAGCGCTTAAACTTCACCTATCATGGAGTTTATGCAAAAATTACTCATCCCGGTTTTGCTCACCACATTTTTGGCCTCGTGCTCATTGTCTCCAAAAAGGGTCACCTTAAAAAATGGTTTGCCCGAAACCACAGTGACCCGTGAAGGACGCTTCGAAGTCATTCCGGTAGTCGGAAACTTTGCAGCCAAGCGAGCAGTCCTTGCGAACGGACTCAAGCTGGTGGTGCTCGAAGATCATTCTTCACCAACCTTTGCCTATCAAACCTGGTTTCGAGTAGGATCACGAAATGAAATCATGGGAAAAACCGGGCTGGCCCATTTTTTCGAACACCTGATGTTCAAAGGCACCAAGAATCACAAGGAAGGCGAGTTCGATGCTCTGCTTGAAGCAGCCGGAGTCGAAGGAGAAAATGCGTTTACCTCGAACGACCACACGGTATACCTGCAGGAACTTCCAAAAAAGCACCTCGATCTGATCATTGGTCTTGAGTCGGATCGCATGGTCAACCTGCTGGTCAATGACGAATCCTTTAAAACTGAACGCGAGGTAGTCAAGAACGAGCGCCGCTTCCGCAAGGAAAACTCGCCGGAAGGAATCATCTACGAAGCGTTGTTCGAAACCGCATTTATCGACAGCCCCTATCACTGGCCGGTCATCGGCTACGAACAAGACCTGAACATGATGTCATCCCAGGATGCCCGTGATTTTTATGAAACCCACTATAGTCCGGATCGCGCAACCATCGTCGTCGTCGGCGATGTGGATGCCGACGAAGTCCTTCGCAAGGTAGAAGCCGCCTACGGCAAATTCGCCGCCAAGAACACTCCGGACGGCGAAATCAAACGTGACCCGGAACAAACCGCCCAACGTCGCAAAAAAATTCCACTTAACATTCAAACTCAGAAACTTTGGATGGCGTACAAGGTGCCTGGCTCTGATTCGCCGGACACTGCCGTGATCGAGCTCATTCAGGGAATCCTCAGCGATGGCATGAGCAGCCGCTTTACCCGGGCGCTCGTTGATACCGGTATTGCCAGCAGCGCGAACTCGGGCTCGTTTGATCTACGCGACCCAGGACTCTTTTCGATCATGATTGATTTGCAAAAGGGAAAGTCCGCGCTTTTGGCTGAGCAAGTGGTACGCCGCGAGCTCGAACGCCTGAAGGATGCTCCCGTTCGTGATGAAGAGCTGACACGCGCGAAGAACGCCATCCGCTTTCATCACTATCAAAGCCTCGGAAACGCAAATGGCATGGCCCACTTTATCGGCGATCTCGAAACCTTTCCGGGTAAGCTCGAATTAGGCCTGAAAGTTCAACAAGACATCCAAGCCGTCACTGCCCAACAAATCCAGGAAGTGGCCGCTCGTTATTTCGACACCAAGAAGTTAACCGTCATTATCGGAGTTCCAAAGGGTCAATGAATATGAAAAACACAATTTTAATTCCATTTCTAATTTTAGCATCACTTCTGACCCAAACTACTCAGGCTGCCGAATTGGTCTTTGAGAAGGACCGCTCACTGCCACTCCTCTACGTGACCGTGGCTTTTCGTGCGGGTTCGACTCAGGATCCGGACGGCAAGAACGGCCTCACCGATATCATGGCGAAGCTCATGCTCCGCGGAACCAAATCAAAAACCAAACAGCAAATCGACCTGGTACTCGATCAATTGGGCGCAAGCCTGGGGGTCGAGACCCGTGCTGAATTCGTGGCCATTCGAGGAAGCGTACTTTCTGAAAACGTACCAGCCTTTCTCGATCTCCTGAACGAAATCATCACCACGCCGTCCTTCCGCGCACAAGAACTCGAAAAACTTAAAAAAGAAGGGGTCTCGCAACTTCTCGAAGACCTCTCGACCGATCGCTCTCTCGCCCGCTTGCGCTTTGATCAGGTCTTCTTCAAGGGTCACCCTTATTCAAAATCCAATCAGGGAAGAATCAAGGACATTCAGGGCCTGACCGTGACAGACCTGCAAAAGCAATATCAGCGCCTCATCAATCAGAATGAAATGATCGTGCTCGCCGCCGGAGATGCAGAACAATCCGAACTGACTCCGTTTATGAATGCGGTTCAGAAAGCCCGAAACGGAAAGAGCGCATTGAATCCGATTCCGGAATTTACGAGTGAGCCTGCAAAATTACGGGTCATGATTTTCGACAAACCGGATCGAACCCAGACACAGGTTCTCATCGGTCAAAAAGGCGTTCCTTATAACAGCCCGATGCTGGACGCCCTTCAAGTCGCGAATTATGCTTTTGGTGGCGGAGGTTTTCAGTCACGCCTGATGATCGAACTCAGAGTGAAACGCGGTTGGACCTACGGTGCAGGAAGCGGATTCAAACTTGGAAATCGCTCGAACATCTGGAGAACTTCATTTTTTCCTAAAAACGGAGACACTCCGGCTGCCATCAAAGAAGCGTTGTCACTGATCCGCGAACTCAAGGCCAAGGGTCTGACCCAGAAAGAATTCGATTTTGCGAAACAAAGCATGATCAACGGCTCTGGATTCAGCTACAACACTCCGGCCAAGAGAATGGACAATCGCATGACCGAAATCTTATTCGGGCTTCCGCAAGGATATATGAAAGACACTGCAAATCGGCTAGAAAAACTCACATTGGCCGACGTCAATCAAGCGATCAAATCCTTTTTGAATCCCGATCACATGATGATCGGTCTCGTGGGCACCGCTTCGGTTTCACGCACCGACATTGCGAAGGCACTCGAGATCCCAGAAAATCAGATCGAAGTTCAAGACTATATGAAGGAGTAATACTGTCTCACCCCCGTTGCTTGACAAACAGCGAAATCTAGGAGGAATCTAGAGCCAAGGGGTACTCGTGTCACAGAAAAAGAAATTACGCCTGACCAAAAGTCTGTCTGAAGTTCAAAATGCGTTCAAAGCAACCGATGCCAGTGCAGATATCACGCTTTGGTATCTCGTCAATGAAGAGCGAATCCTTTTCACCGGGCAAGTGGTCCGCGTTGATCCCGAGCTGAACAAGATCGTTCTCACCTTGAAAGACCCCGTTCCGGCTCTCGATGGGCAATCGCAATGTTTTCTAAAACTATTTCGAGATGAAGGCGTTTCGAGCTGCAAGATCAATCAGCTCAAAGGTCGGGCTTTGGTACTCGAATTGCCGGAAGAAATGGTCATGACCGAGCGACGGCGCAACTGGCGCGCCCAATTCAACAAACTCGATCAAAAGTCCGCAACCCTGCGCTTTGGCGACATCGAGCATGTCTTCGAAGTCATGAATGCCTCGAAAGCAGGACTCGCAATTCGTCTGGATGACCGTGCAAAGAGCCTCATTCAGACTGATCCCGAACCCAAGATTATCAAATTAAACGGCGTCAGGTTAGATGACATGACCGCCGGAATTGTATTGCACCCGTCTGGTCAATCCTTGGGCTTGAATCTTCGAAAAGAAATTCCGGATGAAGTGTTCAACGAATTCATCCATGTCGATCGTCCAGTAGAAGTCGACCCGAAGAAACTTTATCTCGATCAGTCGTATCGGACAACGGTTCGCGACAACATGAAACAAGTCGTTTCGAAACTCGAAAAGAAATCCAAATTAGCGGCCGCACTCAAGCTCCTCAAAGTAAATCGCGAAGGCACGGCCTATCTGAAGAATCATATCGAACTGCTTTGCGAAACCATGGGCTCGATAGGTAAAACACTGGGCTGGGTAACTGATGGAAGCTTAGAGAAGCTGGTTTATGTCGCCTACATGCACGACATCCATTATTTCGAGCATCCCCATTTGGCCAAGATTCCTGATCTCGAAACCTTCGAACTCAAAAAGGCATCCTTAAGCCCTGCCGAGCAAAAGATATATTTCGATGGTCCTGCTTATGCAGCAATGCTGGCAGCCGAGGACGACAATAACTCACCCGACGTCGAAAAGATTCTGATGCAACAAAAAGAGCGCCCGGATGGAACTGGATTTCCTGCAGGCCTTCGCTCGCATCAATTGGCCCCGCTTTCGTGTCTGTTCATCGTCTGTCATGAATTCGTTGATTACGTTTTAACCGAAACCAAATGGAGCTTTCGAGAATTCGTGATGCGCTTTCGCCCCGACCTCAAGGGGCCGTACTTCGCCAAAATTTTTCAAGTCATGATGGATCTGGATAAAGCCAAATAATGCTGGTTTTTTTTACTGGAATCCTTACGCTGGGACTCGAGATGACCGTGGGAAGACTTTTAATGCCCCGCCTGGGCACCTCACTCATTCCTTGGGCATCGCTCATCGCGGTCGTACTCTTTTCTTATTCGCTTTCCTATCTTCTGGTTCAATCGCTACGACAAAAAAAGATGAACCTGTCCGTCAGTCACGCTCTTTTTGCAGGATCACTCTTTGCTTGTATTGCCCTTTTGCTTAAGAATTCATTACTGCAGGCATTAGGGTCGCTCGACCTCCTGTGGACTGCAATTCTACTTCATCTTCTTCTCGCCGGAGTTCCATCGTTTTTTTGGGCCATGGTACTACCCTTGACACAAATGAAAGAAAACTCACGCAGCGCCGCGATTCTCTGCTGGTCGACGTTCGGAAACCTGGTGGGCGTGTTTTTGGTTTCACTTTTCATGATCCCCAGCATTGGTCCGACCGCCACCCTCTGGTCGCTGATTCTACTCGGCCTGATTTGCGCGGTTCTGAATCACGAGAAATTCAAACGAAAGTCAGTGACCGTGGGAATAGTAACTATTCTAGCATTGTTCGGAACAAAAATGATTCGGGTCGCGCAAAACTCAGAAGTACTCGAATTCCTGAATTTAAGTGCGAATGAAAAGGTACTCACCTTAAAACACACTCCCCAGCAAACCTTTGCGGTTACAGAAGACGTAGCAGGCTATCATTCATTTTGGATTTCTCGCTTTCGACAGTGGGCCTGGTGTCCGGATTCGCATTGTGGATCAAACCGCATCGGGCTTGATCATTATCTGCAAAATATGGTCGGACTTGCAAAAATGAAAGCTCCTACCCCCCAAGAAACCCTCGTGCTCGGATCTGGAGGCGGCCTGCTCTCCTGGATCATCGAAAGAGAGTCTCCCGAGGCGAATCACACCAATGTCGAATTTGATTCCTGGCTGCTGAATGAAGGAAGTAAGGGTTTGCCGCAAGCAAGCTTGACCCACACCCGTTCAGTCGCTAGCGACGCGCGTACTTTTCTCGAATCATCATCCCAACAGTATGATTGGATTTTTATCGATGTTTTTGTCGACGCGGATGTGCCCGAGCACCTCATCACATCGGAGTTCGCAAAACTCCTCAAGCAACACCTTCGCCCAAACGGCGTGATGATCATGAACTGGCTCAGTCTCTATGACGAATCAGGAATTACCCGCGATTGGCTCGCCACACTCGAAACCCATTTCGGAAAGATTCAAATCGAGCGGGTGAATCCGATCAATGAAATCCTGATTGCAGAAAATCACGAAGGCATTACACCTCTATTTGGTCGCGTTCTTTACGACGAAAAGACGGATGTCTCGCTACGCCTCTGGGAGACGCAAAAAGCTATCCGCAATCTGATGGATTAGTGTCCCAAGCGCAGCCTGAAATTGCGTTACACGTCGCAGAACTAGTACCGTTACAGGTAGACGAAGGCACTTTGTTGCGTGTTCGACAGCATCCGACGCCTCCCGAACGACCTAAAGTAAAGACACAACCATTGGTCGAAGTCGTCGTCCACGCGCAAGGCAAATTGCACTTTTCAAACGGAACCGTCGAATTACAAGAGGTGCTATTCATCTGATTCGGCCCCGAGCAACATCCGGTTCTAGGAAGTGGCGTTGGAGTCGGAGTGGGCGTGGTCTCTCTGTAGACACATCCATTGGACGAAGTCGTCGTCCATGCACAAGGAGAATTACACTTGGCAAACGGAATCGTCGAATTACATGTGGTGCTATTCATCTGATTCGGCCCCGAGCAACATCCAGTCGTAGGTAAATTACAACAGAATCCTCCGGCAGGATTCGCTGAATAAGTAAGTGGCGGAGGGCAGGCAGTGGCCGGATTAATGTTAAATGCGTGCGAGGGCAGGCAATAGAATGCCAATAAAAATAATGGAATGAATTTTTTCATCAAAGTGTTCCTTTGTTTTTTGATACCGACCATCCCTTTATTGTAACGCTGTCTGATTGCTGCATTCTACTTTTGTTTTTTTGACGGCGCCTCAATGGATCGGCAACTTTTGCCTTGTTTAAGTTCTCGATTTTAGAGACCGTTTGAGAGTGATTCTTTCAGTCGTTGCCATTCTCTTTACCAGCCAAGCCCTGGCTTCAGATCCTCAAATCCTGACCAACACTCAGGTCAACCAGGCATGGCAACAGATCAATGACGGATCTGCTCTTGACGTACGAGGCAGCATCACCCCCGAGTTTTATTCAAATCACGTCAGCAGTGCAAATGGCTCGACCAATACAGCCTTAAAAGAAGGGGTGTTTCACAAAGAAGTACTTCAAAGCTCCGTTCGACATAGCAATAACGAAGGAACGAGCCAAAGCTTTCAATTGAACGTAACAGAAACAGACGACCCGGCCGTACTCAGCAAAGCAAATTATCAAATTAACAACCTGCAATTCAGTCAAACCGGGCAAACGTATTCGATTGCAGCGGGGGATGTTGCGCCAAACTTTTCTACCTTGAGCTCGGCACTCGCTACGCGGGGCTTGCTCGGTCGAAAACAATTCAGCGATACCAATCTGAATGCCTACGGCGGAATCGCCTCTGAAAGCTGGGAGGCGCTCGACGGCCGCACGGACCGCAGTCAATTCCTGCGAGATACTTACGGTGTAAAGATCGAACAAACCCTGATTCCTGAAATCAAAGTCTACGGCACTGCCCAACAGGGCGCCGATCGAAGCGGCACATTGACGAATCCGCAATTTGCTCCTTACGGAATTGCGACCAAGATCAGGGCCGCTACGGTGGGCGCAAGTTACGATCCGGGGCCATTTCATGTGGCATCAGAATTTGCGACCAGTGATCACAGCCTCGATCAACATGGCGATTTCTCGGGGCAAGCCCTGATCGCTGATGCGAGTTACAAACTTCAGTCCTTGACCTTGCGCGGAGGCTTTCATCACGTCGACCCGGGCTTTGTTTCGCTTTCTTCGATGGCCATGCCCGGAATCAAAGAAACCTATACCGGAGCCGATTGGACTACCACTTCGTGGTTGAACCTCGGCGCCGATTTACGAAACAGCAAAACCCTCTCGATGGCTTCAACGAACCCCACCTCAGATACGAACTCGAGTTCAATTAGGGCAGGAATCAATTTCGAAGCAAAGGTTACCGGTCGAGATGCACTCGTATCTTGCACTGATGAATGCGCTCGGAAAACTGGATCAATCAGACCCAGAGATAAAAACTAAAATCTTTGAATGCTTAATCCACAAAGTTGAGATCACAAAGGACGGCTG
>CAIKYX010000047.1 GCA_903831745.1 Oligoflexia bacterium | reverse complement strand
GTATCCAATTGCAATTGATATGAGAGAAGACTTCGATACACTGCATTCCGAGTGTCCATCACGTTCAACAATTGTTTGTAACTGGTAGATTTTACCTGGTAAGAAAGTTGCACTTCCTTAAGAGTTGCGTCCATGACTTTGAGATCTTGCTTTGCATTCTGAAGTTTGCACCAAACTGCCATCAGATCGAGCAGCAAATCGCGATAACTGAGGTAATCCGCCACCAAGGATTTTGCGGATGAATAAAATGCGGCGGTATAATTTTCCTTTTGAATTTCATTGGCCAGTAACTGACTGTCCGTAGCCCCCCCTTTTACAAAATCATAAGAGAGTTTGACTTCCCAATTCTGGGTCTGCATCGGTGGCAGGGTCTGCAATTGCGGATCGAGTTGAAACTGATTCTTACTGAGCGTTTGAGAAAGATCCAACTGCAGCGAATTTAGAAACCCCACATTTCTCGGAGTAAGTGAGAGCGTGCTTTGAAGTGCATCGTTTCGAAACGCATTCTCTCCAGAGGCGAGAGACAACTCGGATGAAGTGAGTTGCGGCCCGCTTTTTCTGGTAAAACCAAGAGAAACAGTCAAGGGACTGTCGCTTAAGGCGCCCTGTGCTTGAAGCGAACTTGCCTTCAATTGGAAAACAGATTTCTGCGCCCGCGGTGTTTCAAAAAAAAAGTTGGTAGAAGATGCGATGGCATCGGAGAGCACGGAGGCTCCTGCGGGAGCACTGAAAAGCAAGATGCCAAAAATCGAAAGGTTCCAATCCATGGAGCCACTTCAGTTTATCAAATCTTTACTCGAATGCACAATTTTCGTGTAAAATATATTCATGAGCGAAGTCAATCAGGAACCAGAGGTCGCGGTAAACAATCCGGGGGCGGAAAGCCTGATTTTTAAACCCGCTAAAGTCTCCTGGGTCGTAAACTCATTTTTAGCCCGTCAGGATAACGGAAGCCTAAAATGGTTTGTTTATGCAGTTTTAGCAGTCTTTATCGGTATGCTGACCTGGTGCAGCCTTTCGGAAAAGGCAATCGTCATTGATACCATGGGCGAAATCATCGCCAAATCTCCGCCGATTCCGGTTTCGACTAATTCTCAAATGACCATCCGATCGATTCGAATCAAGAACAACCAAATCGTCAAAAAAGACGATATCCTCTTGGTTTCGACCCGAGACTTAAGTGAAGCCGATCAAAAAAAAATCAACGATACCATTGAACGCCTTAAAAAAAACATCGTTCTCGAAAAGTTAAAGAACTGCAGCTCGGGTTGTAAGGATGAGTTAAAAGCGATTTCGGAAGAAGGTTTTGCCTGGATGCCCAGACTCGAGTCCAACTCGGATCTTTTTAGAAGCATGGCTGAATTAAATAAATATCTGAAAGAGTTCATCGCTCAAAGCTCCCTGATGGCAGAGCTTCCGAGCACTACCGCAAATATCCGTTTTGAAATCAAGAGCACACAGCGGCAGATGAAGGAAATCAAAAAGCGCAAGGCAGAGCGAATTCTTGCCGTAGAATACGAACAGCTTCGGAGCAAGCTCATGGGCCTGGAATCCCAACTCAAGGAAAAATCACTGAGCTCCTCTGCGTCTCTCGACTCGGCCAGAAATCTTCTTGAGATTACGCTTCAAGGGCTTCCGACAGCGCTGAAGTCGTATCTTTCTGATGCCGTCATTCGCGCTCCTTCGGATGGCACCATTACCTTTACCGATGTAAAGGGCGAAGGGCAAATCGTAAGCCCAGGACAAGTCTTGTTTTATTTGAATTCAGAAAAATCTGAACTTGGAGTCAGACTCAAAATTCAGGACTCGGACATCTCGAAAGTAAAAAAGGGAATGGAGGCCCGACTAGACATCACTTCCTATCCAGCCGCGGAATATGGTGTTCAAGGAGCGAGAATTACCGACATTCCAGAAAAGATTAATTCGAACGGCACGCCGAATGATAATTCTTTCGACGTGTTTGCAGAGCTCGATACCCAAGGCGTGCGTTATAGAGGAAAAATCTATCCACTACGGGCCGGCGTGAGTTTGCGGGCCAAGATTATCGCCAAACACGAGCGATTACTGCTCTACTACCTGAAAAGACTGCTTTCGATCAAAGACGAGTACCTGGGGGAATAATCGCTGATGCAAGCCTCCTCAATCCTTAAAAATGTTCCAAAGCAATCCATCTTCTCGTTACTTCCTCAGTCTCTCGAGGAGTTGTCCGAATTTATAGAAGTTCAACTGGTGCAGCCAGGAAACGTCATTGTCGAAAGCGGAAGAAAACTGGATCGCCTGATCGTCCCTCTTTCTGACCACCTCTATTTGAGCAATAACGCCGAAACCTCGAATATCTTGCAAAAAGGGCGCACCCTTGCCTTAAAAAACCTTCTCGACGACTCTCCGATTTCATATTCGGTTACCTCACAAAACTACAACCGCCTACTCACTCTGCCGCGGGCAGTATTCCTGGACTATTTGAAACGATATCCGTCACAGGCCACGTATCTTAAACTCATGACTGGCTCCGCCGGGTTCAGGACATTTAAGAACTTTTTAATGGAAAAGAGTGTTTCACAAGAAGTCATCATCGAGTTGTCGCTGGAATTTGAATCGACCCTACTTTACAAGGGATCAAATCTAGACGGAAGAATCATCTTGAATGACAATTCGGAAGTTGCACTGATCCCCACCGATCCCCAACACTACCAAGTGGCAGACCGAATTCCTCAAGGAGCATGGCTTGGGGGCTTTTCACTGGTAGGGTCTATGAAGCTTCCTTATTCGCTGAAAATCGAGCAGAGCAGCACTTTTCTAGCTCTCCCCCACACTGCCCTTCGTAAATACATCAAAGACACATTCAAACTCGAAAGCATTGCGAGCGATCCCTGGGCCCGGGTCGAGAAAAAGAAAGACGATGATTTTTGGGATCTGAAAAAAACCATCACTCCGATCGAGATTCTCGAAAAACTTCCGTTCCCGATGGATCCAGAATCATTTGTCTATGGTGAGAACGACATTGACGCTATTCCCAAAACCCTGTTCAATCTGCTTACCTTTTTAGGCATTTCGGGAGATCTTTCAGAAACCGAAACGCTTCTGAAAAGCGCGCGAGACCACCTCACGCTTTCAAAGTTAGCAGAGATCCTAGAATCCAAGGATCTGATGACTCGACCTTTTGAAATCACACAGAATCAGAGGATTTACGCTCCCATTCTGACATTCAAAGGCAATCGCCTCTTGGTCGTTCTCGAGAGACTTCCAAAAGGTGAATTGCTTTGCATGGATGCGATCCATGGCTTTTTTCGAACCACTTATCGCTCGATTCTGGGCGACGAGCCCGTTCAGCGAATGGCTTTACTCGTAGATCGCCCTCCCACGATTGAGGATTCAACCGCGAGTTTGCAACAAATTGGCATTGGCTTAGTGATACAGGTCATCCTACAAAGCCACCGCTATCTTTATTTACTGGCTCTATGTGCGATAGCCATCTTCGGCCTGAATGCACTGACTCCTTACCTTTCGCAATTACTTTTGGACGAAGTTCTTCGCACTAGCGATTCAAAAACCCTGATGATGTGCATTTCTGGGCTCGCCGTGACCTCTCTTGGAATTATCATTTTCGAGTACCTTAAGAACCGAATTGCAAATATTTTCAGCCTCGAGTTCGACCAAAAGTTCAGTTCATTTCTCTATCGTCGTGCGCTCGAACTCACATCAAAGGATATCAATCGCATTCAGATTGGTGGGATCCTGAACCGAATCAATGAATCCGAGAAAATTCGGCAATTTTTTTCGACCGACTCTATCAATAAGATCATCAATCTCTTTTCGATCTTTGTTTACCTGGCGATTCTGGCTTTCTACTCTCCCCTGATCACCCTGATTCCGATCGGGTACATCGTTGCACTCTACTTCACTCAAAAAATATTTAGGTCACGGATCACAAAGTTTAATCTTGACCATTTTAACGTGGGCACCCGGCAAAACACGTTTATCAATGACTCGATTTCGAAGATTCTTGCCATCAAGGCATTTAACTCGAACCGCAGGGTCGCCATCGAATGGGACCAAATCGTTATTAAGAGTTCCGACGCCAGTCAAAAGGCACAGCTCGAAACATCGAAGGCGGAAGCAGCGGTTAATATTCTCTCGCAAACCACTACCATTGGTGTCATTTGGCTTTCGGTTTATCTGCTCTTCTCAAAAAGCGCGAACTTTACCGCGGGCCAGCTTTTTGCGATTACACAATACGTTCACCATATTATTGATCCCGCAGGTAGCCTGATTACCTTCGTTGTCAATTTCGCAGATCTTAGACTTTCGCTTGATAAGGTGAATGACATTCTTTTTCCAGGCGGAAAAGTCGAGCCCCCAGCCGGAAAAAAGCACGCTGCCATGCTCGAAGGAAAAATTAGGCTCGAACGGGTCAGCTTTCGCTATTCTGAAAATGAACCCTGGGTACTGAAGGATATCAACCTTACCGTCTATCCAGGTCAGGTCGTCGCATTGGTCGGAAAAAGTGGTTCCGGAAAAACTACCCTCGCGAACCTACTTGCCGGAGACTTTGAGCCCTCAACCGGAAAGATATTTTTTGATCATTATGATAAGACCTTTATGGATTTAAGTTATCTAAAATCCCAAATCGGTTATGTCAGGCAAAACAACGATTTATTTTCGGGAAGCATAGCGAGCAACATCGCCTTAAAGGATGATTCGCCCGATCCGAAACTTCTCGATTTCGCAAAAAAATACTCGTTCTCAGAGGCATTTCTTTCGGAACTTCCCCAGGGCGACTCCACCCATCTGGCCGAAGGCGGAATTGGTCTGTCGGGTGGCCAAAAACAACGCATCTCGATTGCGCGGGTACTTTACACTCATCCAAAAATTCTGCTCATGGATGAAGCCACCTCTTCTCTGGATTCCGAAAGCGAATCCGAGATCGTAAAATACATTCGAGATCTCGCCAAAGACCGCACTACGTTTTTGATCGCGCATCGGCTGTCTACCATACGAGATGCAGATATGATCTTTGTGCTTGATGGCGGGACCCTGGTTCAACAAGGCACCCATAACCAATTGATCCGTGCGGAAGGCGTGTACAAAGAGCTGTTTCAGGAGCAGTCGAGTTAACGAAAGCCGTTGATTTTTAGCTCTTTTTTGTCTTCTATACTCATAGAATAGACCTGATAAAAGTCATTTTTGACACATTGTTTTGAGCATGCGTCCTGGATAAAATATACATATCGCTGCAAACACGCAGTGCGATTTAAATACTAGGGGGTATTAAAATGAAAAAAGCAGACGTAAAATTGTTAGAGGGTATCGCGAAGAAAATGGGTAAAGAAAATTTTATTCGGTTCGTAAAAACAAACGAGCTTCCTGCAGTAAAACTGACCAAAAAAGAAATGGCTTTTTTGCAAGGCGGATCTTTGATCAGTCGTGCGGATTCGTGGATTGACCGTCATATGACGTCATTCTTGCACGGTGTTTTCGGTGGCTATAGCTAAGCTACAAGACACTTAAAATCAAGTTCTCGATAAAAAACCCTCGCTGACCAATGCAGCGAGGGTTTTTTCGTTTCGAACTTTAGGCTACGCCCAAGCAAGCCGAAGACGCCATCTCATAGTTGGTGGATAACTGCATTCATGAGCTGAATTATTGTAAAAGAAAATCGCTGAAATAAACGTCATTGACGATCGGAGCCTTCAGATATTCATTTGCGGCATCAATGATCTGCGATCGAAAAACGTAGCGCCCCTGAACTTGATTCAGATCCTCAAATTTCTTTTTTCCAAGATTCTGGATGATTTTGTCCATGATCACGGCCTTAACCGCGGTAAACTTTTCGACATCCTCTTCGCCTCTCAGTTCGACCGCCACCGTCATTGAAACGAAATGATTCTTTTCTTTGCCGTCTTCTACATAAGGATCGAGATTGGTCGAAATGGGCTCGAGCACCACCATGAACTTCTTGGCGTCATTGTCGGGGCCAGCCTTGTGCCCGGTCTGCATCAAGCGCTCGCGCTCCTTCATCTCGGTAATTGGCGGTGGCTTAAATATTAACTTAGTGTAAACAAAAAGACCCAGCAATGCCGCTATCGCAACGGTATTGATAATGCCCAACATGAGCCCGAATTTTTTCATACTCCATCAGTTTAGAGCGGAACCGGAGAGAAAGGCAACCCCAGATCGTCTGCAACGGCTTTGTAGGTCAGTTTTCCGTGGCAAAGGTTTACGCCTTTCATCAGGGCTGCGTCCTTCGAAACTGCCGCTTTCCATCCCATATTGGCGAGCATGAGCGCGTATCTCAGCGTGACGTTGGTAAGAGCGTAAGTCGAAGTCCTCGGTACCGCACCTGGCATATTCGGAACTGCATAGTGGATGATGTTTTCTACCGTGTAGGTAGGATGCTCATGCGAAGTCGGACGAGAGGTTTCAACTGCTCCGCCCTGATCGACAGCAACGTCAATGATCACACCACCTGGCTGCATGCGTGAAATCATCGGGCGGGTTACTAATTTTGGAGCCTTTGCACCCGGAATCAGGATCGCACTGATGACCAAATCAGACTCGATGACCGAGCGCTCGATTTGTTCGTTGTTCGAATAAAGAGTGTGAATATCATTTCCGAAAATATCGTTCAGATATTCGAGGCGATCGACGTTTACATCCAGGATAGTTACTTTTGCTCCTAAGCCGACTGCCATTTTGGCTGCATTGATTCCGACCACACCACCCCCCAGAATGGTAACGTTGGCACGAGCCACACCGGTAACACCCCCGAGAAGCATTCCTTTTCCGCCATGATCCTTTTGCAAATAAGTTGCACCAATCTGCGTGGCCATACGGCCAGCTACCGCACTCATCGGCGAAAGCAGCGGAAGCGATCCATCTGCGGGCTGAATGGTTTCGTAAGCGATTCCGATTACTTTACGCTCGAGCAACGCCTTGGTCAGGCGCTCGTCGGCAGCGAGATGCAAGTAAGTGTAAAGAATCTGTCCTTCACGAAGCATGTCGTATTCTTCAGGCAATGGCTCTTTTACTTTTACGATCATGTCGGCTTTACTGAAAATATCGCGCGCTTGATCCATGATCGTGGCACCGGCTCCGGCATATTCAGCATCTGCAATTCCGGCGCCCACTCCGGCTCCGGCCTGAACCAACACTTTGTGGCCTGCTTGGGTGAGTGCGCGAACTCCGGCTACAACCATCGACACGCGGTTTTCTTTATTTTTGATTTCTTTTGGTACGCCTACGATCATAATTCTGATTCCCCGAGCTTCAGCCCGTTTATTCTAAATGGTGACAATCAGCTGATCATACGCTAATTCGTGATTTTTTGGGAGAGTTCTTGATACAGAATTGAAGCCGAAATCATGACTGAGGTGGGTAAAGATCGTTCGTTTTGCGCCAATTTTAGTAGAATACTCGAGAGAAGCCTCGAGACTTAAATGAGTTTCGTGTTTTGAGAAACGTAAACAATCGAGAATCAGCACATCGAGACCTTCGAGGCGCTTAAACGATTCGGGTGGAATATGATTGCAGTCCGTGAGGTAAGCTATGTCGCCCACGCGAAACCCCGCCACTTTTCGAGAACCATGATCGAGCGGCATCGGAATGATCTTTACACCCGCCGCCACAAAGAACTCCTGGTCGAGTGAAAACTGATGAAGTTCGATCTGCGCAGCACCGCCTCCTTCACCCGTCATCCCTTTTCCAAAAATGTACGGAACTCGCGCCGTCAGATCTCGTACGGTCCAGTCGTGGCCGTAAGCAGGAATGACTTCTTTTTGAATGAAGTTATAAGAGCGAAGTTCATCTACCCCGCCAATATGATCAAAGTGCGGATGGGTAAACAAAATGGCATCAATCCGCGCAATTCGCGCGCGCAAAGCTTGTTGTCTGAAATCAGGCGAAGCATCGACCAATAAACTTTTTCCTTCGGTTTCAATCCAAATCGAAGCGCGAAGTCGATTGTCTTTCGGGTCGGTCGAAGTACAAACAGCACAGGAACAATGAATCATCGGCACTCCGGTCGAAGTACCGCTGCCAAGAATGGTAACGCGAATTTTTGATGAACCGTTGGGCTGAGCCATGATATAAGAAAGTTATGAGAATACTGGTCACGGGCGCAAGTGGTTTTATTGGAAGCGGCTTGGTTGCCGCACTTGCCGAAAAAGGCCATGAGGTTTGCACCCTCATGCGTCCTACTGCTTCAAGCGAATTTCTAAAAGGAATTAAGTTTACCCGCCTCAGCGGCGATCTGCGTGAGCCTGAGTCTCTCGTCAGAGCCTGCACCAATATTGACGCCATTTTTCATCTCGCAGGCCTGACGAAGGCCAAAAACCGCGAAGAATTTTTTAAGTTTAACGCCGAGGGCACTAAAAACCTGGCCCAGGCTGCAATCAAGGCAGGCTCAGTTAAAAGATTCGTTTATGTTTCGACTCAATCGGCTGCAGGACCCAGCACCGGACTTTCGCCAAAAACCGAGAAAGATCCTGATCACCCCGTTTCGATGT
>CAIKYX010000046.1 GCA_903831745.1 Oligoflexia bacterium | reverse complement strand
ATTCCCGGAGTTGTTTTAACGGTCACGACTCAGCTTTAAAATAAAAAAGCCCGAGGCATTTGCCCCGGGCTTTTTATACCATTTCGAGAGTGGCTAAACTCCCACAAATGGAGGAACAAACTTGGTTGTTCTAATTATTTTCCGTCTTTTTTCGGAATGTGTTTGTACTTGTTCATGAACTTCTCTACGCGGCCGGTAGTGTCTACACGCTTATCGGTGCCGGTATAGAATGGATGAGACTTTGAAGAGATCTCGACTTTCGCCAAAGGATACTCTTTGCCATCTTCCCAAGTAATGGTTTCTTTAGTGGTGATCGTAGAACGAGTCAAAAAAGTGAAACCACTTTGAAGATCTTTGAACACAACGTCTTTATAAACTGGGTGAATATTTTCTTTCATAAATCTCTATCCTATTTCTTCGTATGGCTTGGCATTTTGGTTTCAGTGAAAACCACGTGTTTACGGACGATAGGATCATACTTTTTGAGTTGGATCTTGTCCGTCTGCTTTTGCTTATTCTTGGTGGTGTAATAACTGTATCCGGATTTCGCCGAAGAAATTAATCGTACTTTTTCTCGCATATTTTCCTACTTTTTCTACATGTTTCCAAACTTGCGCTTGGATCTTCCGGGAGAGTAAATGCTCCCTTAGACTGCTGACACACAGCCTCACGGAATCTTAATTAATATTCAATAGATTGAGAGAATAGGACAAAAATTCGAAAATTACAAGAACGTGAATATTAACTTGATATCTTCGTCGTCAAAGCGAATTCCAGCTCCGTAAAAGGCCGACATCTTGCCGTCAATCTTGCGGTAACCCTCGAGCCCGCCAGTCAGGTAGAGAATAGAATAAGGCTGATATAACAAATAGCTACGACCATCTGCCACCGCAGACCATGCCCCGTTATCCGTCTTCGGGCGAAAGTATAGCTCATTGATAAATTGGATTCGTTCAAGCGCTTCCGCGGGCCCAAGATTGATTCCTAAGGCCGCATCTCCGTCTCCGTAGTGTAAGCCCACCGACAAATTCACTCGGGGACTAAGCACTTTTCCGATCATCGCGGTAAAAGCATAGCCACCCTTTGATGTTTTGTTATTTTGAATCGTGGTCGCGTTGCCACCATTTACATAAGTCGTCGTGGTCTCCTGACTCACACTTCCACGAGGATCGGACGCAACACCTAAGAGGTAAAAACGATCGGGCTTCGGAAAAATTCTCAGATTAAAATCTGCACGAGTCGCGCTATAGCCGGTGAGTTGATTAATTCCGAGCGTAACTTCGAGACGAATTTCGCTCATGCGATTTAAAAGTTTATTCATGCTCATCAGGGCTTTTTTAAGCTCGTCTGCATAAGTGGGATCATTGAGTACCATCCCGACAGACCCCTGCCCCTGATTGATGCGAGTCACTTGATCGCGCAATTGTTCGATCGCATCTTCGAGTTTGATCAACGATCGCTGAGCGGTTGCCGTCAACCCACCTTGCGGTGATAATTCTTTCGAAGCGTCTTCGAGAGTTTTATTTAACTGGCGTACGGTTTGGCGAATCTCATCTGGATTGATCGCGCTCTTAAGATCGGTTACCAAGCCATGCAATTGAGTCATGACTGCCTGCATATCCGCTTGTTTTTCGGCAACCGGAATATCGCGAGTGGGCTTGGTCGTGTCTTCGGCGTAAGCACTTGGAATCAGAAAATTTAAGGAATGACCGATTCCGCGAGTTCCGGTGTATTTTACCGGCTTAAGCTCGAGAAAACGATCCCCCAAAAATCCTTCACTTCGCACATAAGCTTTTGTTTCTGGAGTCATGGCCACCGGGGCGGTGATGCAAAGCTTGAGTTTTACCCCTTCGGTGATCAAACCAATTTCAGAGATGTATCCGATCTCGAGTCCAAGCGATTTTACCGGCGATTTATTCTTTAATCCGGTCGCATCTTCTACCGTAACTGTAACCGGTTCGCAGGATCTCCACCAAAACGGGCGGTTGTTTACATAGACAGATAAAATTCCTAGAAAAGCGAGGCCTCCCAATGTAAAGAGACCCACTTTAATTCTTTTACCGATACTCGCTTCGTTTGCATTCGCCATTGCTGTTTCCTCTAATGTAAAACCAGTCGACTCGCCTGGAATGGAAGAACCATAGTCCAGAAGTAATCGAGTAATAAAATTGTCAAACACGTTGCAACCACTGTCGAACGTGTTGCAAATCCTACGGCTCTCGCCCCACCCGAGGCACGAAAACCAAAAAAACATCCTAGTAAAGTCAGGGCCATTCCGAAAGTCGTTCCTTTTACAATGCAATGAAGGAGATCGACCCAGTCGACCCATTGTCGAAAGGCGTTCCAGAAAACCGGAAAACTGAGATCCAGCACTCCGCACGCTACGATAGACGCTGAAATTGTGGCAATTCCCCCGAAAATCAGGGCCAAAAGCGGCATCATCAACGCACCAGCAACAAATCGGGGCATCACCAGAAACTCGTAAGGATTGACTCCCATGACTTCGAGAGCATCGATCTGCTCGGTGACCCGCATACTGGCAATTTCGGCGGCAATCGCGGCGCCCGCACGACCGGTGACCATAATCGCACCGATGACCGGAGCCATCTCACGAAAAATTGCAACGCCCACGGTGCCACCGACCAGAGCCTGGGCTCCGAAAATCTCGAATGAAACAAAAAGTTGGTACCCAAGTACTGCGCCCATGAAAATCGCAGCTACGGAGAGAATTCCGAGACTGCTTACGCCGATAAATTCGCATTGATTAATCAACAAGCCAAAGCGTTTCCAAATGCGTCCCATGCTTGAAAGCATATGACCCATAAACAGGGTTAATTCGCCCATCCAGACAATGCCAGCTTTAAAGGGTAAAAGTAATTCCACTATAGCTCGAGTTTAGAATCTAATCGCGATAAACGCCATGTAAAAAGTCATGGAGATAGTGCAATCCCACGCCCAAAGCAATCAGGGCATAGATAAATCCGGCCCCAAAAGCGACCAAAATTGGGTGTACGTGCGGAAAAATCTGATTCGGGAATACTCCCTGGATTAAAAAACACAGGCTGATCACCCCGAAAATATTATCATCGCTGACAAAAGAAGTCGCCCTAACCGCCCGTTTAAACTCCCCTACCCGGGTGATTTGCGAAAGCTCGTTCATCAATGCGGCTTCATTGAGAGCCTTGGTTCGCCACTCGGGATGGTCGCGACGGGTACGAACCTTCTTGTACCATTCTTCCGAAACCAGGCGAATGGTCAACGAATCGATCATGAACCCGAATTTAGACAACCCCATCGGATCATTCGATTTGGTCTGATCGAAATGTTCACGCCATTCGATCTCGACCGTATCGACTTGCATCTGAATAATCGACCCGAGCTTTCGCCTCATTAAATGATAAACCGTTCCGCAGTGAGCGGCCACAAATGCAAACGCGAATACAACGAGCGTGATCAGGTAAGGATTGTAAGTCGGAAAATCTCGGATCATCCGAAGTGCACCCGCAACCATCAGTGCGTTGAATGCAATTCCATCTCCGATCGTGTCTAGCGTACGGCCCAGAGCTGTACTTTGGTTCTTCAGGCGAGCGAGTACTCCATCGAGACAATCGAGGATCGTGCGGATTTCGTAAAGAACTGCCGCGAGTACATAATGTTGGTTGAACACCAGATAGGCCGCCGACACACCCACCAACGTGTGAAAAACAGTAATCATGTTCGGCGTAACGCCAGTGAATTGCAGCTTTTCAGCAACGATTCTTGCAATGCGGTACCGGTAAAGTCGATTGATCGGATCGAGGAGCTTCCGATGAGGGGGCTGAGAGGCCATACTTTACATTAAGCGGAGAAATTCGAATTTTAAAGAAAATTATGGTACGATTCAGGCCATGCCTAATCTGACTGCGATTCACCCCTCACCGCAACACCGCATCCGCATGACCTTTGATACGGGTGAGAATTTCGAGATTCAATATCTCGACCTTCGCTTTCACTGCCCCTGCGCTTCGTGCGTGGATGAAATTACTGGCAAACGCACTCTGAGACGCGAATCGATCAAGCCAGACATCAAACCAATGAAAATCGAGCCAGTTGGCCGTTATGCTGTTCAGGTGAACTGGAGCGACGGACACAGCACGGGCATGTATCACTTTGATACGCTTTATAAGCTTTCTAAAGAGTTTGGCGTATCAGCACCCGAGAGGTAGCCCTCCTGAATGGAAGCCACCTACCGACATCCACAAGAACCCCTGCTCGACTCGCCCGTGTTTGCGTCGATGTTTCTTCATGGTCTTTTGATCGCGCTCCTCGTTTATTTAATTTTCTTTCGCGCACCCACCATCGAAAAACAAAATGAACGGTATGACATTGATGTTTCCGTTCAGAAAAAGCATGCAACCGCCACAACTTCAGCTACCGGATCGAGCGCCATTCACAATCGCTCTTCTGGCCATTCGTCGGTTTCGCTGGGCGACCTAGGCATGCGCTGGAGACCTGTTGAACCCATGCCCGTTCGGCCACAAACAGAAGAATCGTTTTATTCTACAAACGAATCGGTTTCTGATGAAGGCGGATGGGACGTAATGAATCCAGACCCTAAACTTGCGCGTTTTAACCGCTATGTTTACAACACGGTTCAAGGTTGGCTTGACCGCGACTCCTATCTCAATCCCGCACAACTGACGGGTACCGTTCAAGTTCGAATTTGGTTTGACGGTGAAGGTAATTATCTCGAAAACGAAACCAATTTTCAGGCTGTCGACCCAGACTTTAGAACACTCGTTGCGCGGGCACTTCATAAATCATTTGCAGTGCCGATTCCGAGACCGTTTCTTTACACTCACCAGAAATTCTCGATTCTTCGGACAGTGTATGTGCGGCATTACTAATTACAACCTGTAGGCAATCGCCCCCACTCAGCCCATCAACAGTTCAGCATCGTTTATTTATTATTTAAATATAAAATAAAAACGATAACATGGTGGATTCGCTGGATCTGCCGAGCGGCCTATATTAGATGGCATTTAGCTTGCAGAAGCCATGGCAATGCTAAAGGGAAAACGCCTTCTGGGTTTTAGTTTTAACCACATTCTCCTTCTTACGATGCTCAAAAATGGTAGAAATAAATTTTAGTAAAAGTAGTACGACAAACATTATCCTAACTCCTAACGGTGTTAATCTCGCTATTTCGGTCCATGATTTTGGTGAACTTATTGGCGGATATTGGATTGAGGGTATTTACATACTTCTTTTTGATCACAACGCCGGAAAAAACATAAAGAACATTAGCGCGTTTCAATCGAACGGATCGGTTATATGGAGTCTATCACCTCCAAAAATAGGATCTGGAGCACCTTCTCCATGGAGTAGCATTGGAATTGATCAGATCAAAAACAGGCTTTTCCTACAAGACTTTTATGGATGGGGATACGTCCTAGAAAACCCTTTCACCCCTGAATTGGGCCCAAAAGTTTTCATGAAATGAGATGATGGTGATTTCAACCCTACACCCTATAAAAGTTAATTTTTTAAGTGATGATAGCGACACTACTTTACTTACGGGAGATGGAGGGTCATTTTATCTTCCCAAAAACGATTTTGGCGAAGTAATCGGCGCCCGACTCGTCGATAATATTTACGTTATTTTTTTTGACGGCGAAGGTTACAAACGTCTAAACAATATATCCGGGTTTTCAAATACGGGAGAAATACTTTGGACTCTATCTGCGCCACAGGTAGGCACCGGTGCACCAGCCCCTTGGGGTGGTTTGGCAACCCATCACATTTCGGGGAAATTATTTTTTGATAATGGATTTGGCTGGGCATGGCCACTAGAAAATTCAAAAACCGGCGAACTGGGAACAAAGTTTTTCATCAAATAAATTAATCATGAAACATAAAATCAAGAAATGATTCCTGCTTCATCGGTGGCGTGAGTTTTTTATAGAAATCAGTCACTGCTGGATCGACCTTAAATGAACGCGGCCCGAGGCCCTGAATCGTCAAATCCGTAAGCGATCGCACGCGGCTCAGAGCCACATAACTCTGCCCATGCTCCCACACACCAGTTAAGTCGACATGGGCTCGATCGAGCGTCGCCCCTTGCGATTTGTGAATGGTCGTAGCCCAGGCAAGATTGAGCGGAAAATTAGTCGCAGTAGCCAGAGGCTCGCCTTCGGCATCGAGAATATTAAAAGTCGAGGGCTTAACGGTCACACTCGAACCACTGAGCAGTTCTACTTTGATCTGCACATCCGACATTTCTTTTACGGTACCGAGCGTGCCATTTACAAAACGATAATCGGGATCATTCTGCCGAAACATGACAAGCGCACCGAGCTTCAGCAACAACACTTCGGGAATCGGCGCATTTTTCTTCAGCTCTTCGACTTTTTTTGCGTTACCGATGTAAAACGTATTAAACACACGCGCAGCTCCACTTAGGGTTTCGAGCCGATCATGATTTAATTTTTCGACTTGCATGCGCCTCGCGTACAAACGCGTGCCTTGAAAATCAAGCGGCGCTAATTTCAACCGAGGTAGCAACAATTCTTTGCCGCGTTCTGAGAAAGTTCCCCAGCGGAGTTCATTTAAAATTTCATTCCACTCGGCATCACGCGAACGAACCACTGTCGTCAGGGGATGCGGCGTGAACTCCGTCTTCGCCCATGCACCACTCATAAATGCCCAGGGCTTTTCGGTTTCCATACCCTTAGTAACGGGCGGAAGCTGCGCAAAATCACCCACAGCAATGACTCGAAGTCCGCCCCAGGGCGCGGAATTTCCGCGAGCTTTACGTGCGATTCGCTCAGCCACTCCCCATTCAGGTGCGCCGATCATCGAAACTTCATCGATTAGAATGGTTTCTGTTTTTTTAAGCCGGGTTACGATTCCACGGTGCTTCACTGCGCGTTCGAAAACCGCGTCCATGCCGCCTTCCATGATTCCGAGACCGAAATAACTATGAAACGTGCGCCCGCCCAATAGAATCGCAGCCGTACCCGTTGATGCGAGCACCGCGATTTTTTCGGTCTTTCTTACGTACTCCTGAATGACAGTTGACTTGCCGGTGCCTGCGCCGCCGGTCAGAAAAACATTGTCGGGAGACTTTAAGAGTTCAAGTGCGCGTTTCTGATCTGAGGTCCATTCCATTTATTTTGCCGATGCTTCTTCGCCGGTCAGCGTGACTGGAATCTTAAGATCATGTTTGCTGATCGCCTTGTTACTCGGATGCGCATTCCACAATCGAAGAGTCAGCAACAAGCCGATAAAGGCCATCGGAACCATCGCTATAGGCCAAGCGCTCCAATTTGCCGGATCCTTCGCCGCATCTCCATTTGGAATCACAGCACCATAATAAAGTGCCTCTGCAGCAGTACCGAGATAAACCATGCCGTCGATGATGCCGACTGCGGTTCCGACATTAGCCTTACCACCAAAATCCATACTCGCGGTGCCAGAAAGCATTCCGTGAACGCCGATGATCGCCATCGACATGAAGACGACCAACCATCCTAGATATTGAGAATGCAGCATAAAAGTTGCGGCAATACCGCCTACCAACATAATTCCGTAAAGGAACGCAGCGACTGGTCCACGGCGAGACTGAAATAGTTTATCCGAGATCGTACCTGAGAAAACTCCACCTAAAATTCCGGCACAGCAAAGGAGCAAGCCCCAATTCTTCGGAACAAACGTAGCAATGGTGCCGGTTTGTTTGGCAAAAATAATGTACCAGTTCATGATCGAATTGCGCAAAAATCCGCTGCAAAACTCGACCAGCGCAATCGTGACAATGACCGGATTCGTAAACATCTTGTAAGCCAATTGCTTAAGCTTCATCGGTTGTCCGGCTTGCCCGAAGGTCGCATCTGCGGTTTCGATGTCATCGAAGCCCGCATCGGATGGTCGATCGCGCACAAATACGTAAGACAGCATGAAGAAACCGATCAGGATCAAAGTCGGAAAGAAAAACACCCACTGAAGCGGAAAGTTTTTGGTAATCATCGCGCCCCAGTCGTAAGCAAAATAAAGACCGAGCGAAATCAGGATTCCGAAAATACCGCCAAAGGTTCCGCGCTCGCGCACATGAAACCAGGAAGCGTTGACCTTGACGATCGAAACAGCGCCAAAACTTTGAAAATACATGTTCAGCGCATAAAGAATCGAAAACGTCAGACTGAGGTGGGATGTCCAGCCCAGGTAGGTGACGAGTCCCATTAAAAAGTTGGCGAAGGCGGCACCGAAGGACGCAATCAGGATTGCGGTTCGTCCACCGAGTCGATCGGTCAACGGTCCATTGATGACGAAAGAAAATCCATAAACGATGGTACCCACACCGAAAATGGTTCCGAAATCGGCATTCGTCATGAGCGCGCCAAATGCATTTTTACTGACGGTGAGGTTATACCGTCCCATATAAAGGAAGGCGTAGGTTAAGCCGAGCGGCAACCAGTTCCAAAAGCGCCTTTGCTTAAAAGCAGCACTATGGCCCAAATCGACCTTGGGTAATTTGGTTAGAACAAATCCGATTACGGCCAACAATATCAGGACGGGCATGAAATTCATGAAACTCGCTAAAAGCATTGATCACCTCAATGGCGGGAATTTAGCAAGTGCGACGCTTTTATTCAAGGATATTGCGCAGGAAGTGTTTGAATGGAATAATCAATAAGATCATGACCCTTCCCCTTTTCATTACCCGAGGAAATAAATATCTTTTTGGATCACTCATGTACGGGATGGGTTACACACTCTATTACCTCACCAACCATTATCCTTATTTTCAACCAAAGCCACTGCCGATGACCTGGATCGATCACGCGTCTCCGTTTCTGCCGTACACAGTACTGATCTACATCAGCGAATATTTGTTTTTTGCGTGCGTGTATATTCTGCTTTCGACCCACGACAATATTAACAAATATCTGTATTCGTTTTTTCTGCTGCAAGCCGTGAGCTGTTTTGTGTTCGTGGTGTATCCGACGATTTATCCGCGCGAGCAATTTCCGGTACCGCAGGATATTCCAGGTTGGCTGCAGTCGACCTGGGTGTGGCTTCGCACGCAGGACGCGGCCACCAATTGTTTTCCGAGTCTGCACGTCAGTTCGGTTTACCTCTCGGCATTTGCTTTTCGTACGGACGAGCGCCGCCATCTTTTCTGGCCATTTGTCATTTGGGGAACCCTGATCGCACTCTCTACTCTGACCACCAAGCAACATTACGTGGCCGATATTGCGAGCGGTTTTACCCTGGCGGTTGTATTTTACTGGTGGTTTCATAAACGCCAGGCATATCAGCCGATTCAGGAATGGTGGACCGAGCCCAATCGCGTAGCGAAATTTTAAGAGAGCCACCGATAAATCTATTCTTTAAAATCAATCGATTCGAAAATTATCTAATTGGCGCCGCAAGTGTAGTGGGGGCTAACGAAGCACTGACCGCTACCCTACCTCCTGAACAGCCATTCGGATTGCCTAGGCTATCATAGGAATTCCACGATTGCAGCAATTGCGGACCACTAGTCGTGCATGCGCAATGTGTACAATCGGGTATACTCACGCCTGAAGTGCAACAATTGTAATATCCATTCTGTAATATCCATTCTGTAATATCCATTCAACTTGCCGGTTTTATTGGCCACATATGCGCGCGCGCTCAGAGCGCTTAACGCCAGCGCGAAAATTACAACAAAAGAGACCGAGAACAACTTTACAATATTTTTCATTTTTATTTTCACCCTTTAGACGAATCTGTCTCACTCGCTCAATATCAGTTTAATTCTTTGCTATTTTTTTCACAACTGTGTCAATGATGACACTTTAGCTCTGCTTTATATGGCTTTCCTAGGCTAGGGACACACTAGATAATTGAGCTGCCACAAATTGAAACTGCAATTTTGTGGCAGCCTGAAGCTTAGATTTTCGAGAACGCTGCGAGGTCGGGTTTGACCTTCATTTCGGGTAGCACCCGATCAATCATCTGTTTGAACACCGGCGCCGCCATATAAGATCCGGTCGGAGATTCCTTGGTGCCGATCAAACCGATGTAGACGGTAACCTTCGGCTGATCGAGTGGCGCGAAGCCCACATAGTGCGCGACATTTTCGTCTCCGCCGAATTTGGTTTCGTGTTCTTTCTGCTTGGGATCATAAGTCGTGCCGGTTTTACCTGCCGACGAATAGTGAGTACTTAACCCACGCCCACCGCCCGTGCCCCGGGTTGCAGCTTCGACCAAAACATCTCGGATGCTTTTTGCATTTTCGGCACTGAGCACCCTACGGATGATTTGGGCCTTGGCTGGATCAGTCTGAGCCGGAATGGCTTTCATGAGTAAACCCCCGTTTGCAATTGCCGAATAGGCCTGCACGATTTCGAGCGGACTGACATAAAGCGTTTCGATTCCCGAGCCAGTTAAGGGCAGCCACTGCGAACCCTGTTCTTTTTCGGCCGGTGCGAGGTATCCCACTCTTGCGCCCGGAAAATCACGTACACTTCCTTTGCCCCCAAAACCAAAATCGTTCCAAAGCTGATCGATGCCGGCAAAACTCATTTTTTCGGCGAGTTTGATGCCACCGATATTGCTCGAGCGGGTGACAATTTTTCGAGCCGTCAGATGATCGAACGGTTCCCAGTCGTGATGCGTGCGATCGCCCACTTTATAATTTCCGTGGGCGCAATCAAACGAATCATTGAGAGTAAAACTTTTATTCTGCACACCTTCTGCCAGCAGTAGCGTTTTTAAAACCGAGGCAGGTTCGATCAGATGAGCCGTCGGTGACTCCTTAAGATCGCCCACCGATACGGCGGCTAGCACTCTGCCCGTCTCGGGCTCTGCAATGACTGCAAAGGCTGATTGCGCAGGATGATCGACGAGCGCTTTTTCGAGCACTTCCTTTGCGAGCTTCTCTATTTTCGGATCATTAACAGATTTGCCTGCGTTTAAAGGCGGAAGCGCACTGGGCTTCAGCGTTGCCCCTGCAATGATCGAGGTGCAAATGCACCCTAAAGCCAAAGCGGTACCGGCCAATCCTTTTTGCCAAAATCGGGTTTGTTTTTCTGGATATTCTGCGAACATTTCAATTCTCCTTCGTAAGAACGATTTAAAACGTTTCGGGTTCCCAGGATCGGCTGCCATACACGCGGTACCTTCGCGTAGACGTCCTTTCCTGAGCGCTGCCTCTGCCACCCGCACCAGACAGCTTCCGTAATCGAGCGACGAGACTTTGTTTTGGCCAATCAAGGCCTCGTCACAAGAAAGTTCATGAAGTTCGATGATCGTGCGTTTCCACATCAGGATGGCGGGCGCAAAGAATGCGCCGACTCCATCGATCAAAATCATCAAGCGTGTATCAACGGCCCGAATGTGCTGAAATTCGTGCGCGAGCATGATTCGTAAATCGCGGCGGCAGTGAAGAAAATTTTCAGGAAGCACCACCCAATGACGATGTCCGATTGAAGTCGCAAACGGAATGGTGGCATCAGCACTGGCCACCACTGAGATGGGTCCGATCGCGTGCAATACGTGGGTGGATCTTAAAAAACGTTTTAAACGATAAAGTTGATGGAAAGCTCGAACGAGTGCGGTAACTGCAAAGAGAATCATCAACGTAAAAAGCAGTTCGTTCCACGTAAATGAAAATGGATTTTCAGTCGGGCGTGCCAAAGCATCCGTCGCGATGGGTGCATTTGATAGGTTTTGATGAATCAGTTGCGACTTCAGGACGAGCGGTCTTCTGCCGTAAGACTCCATCAGCTGGGGCACTTCCTTAAACACCAAATGATGCGAATGAAATACCGGCAAATAGACCAAGAGAGGAAGCACGGCACTTCCAAGCATCAACCCACGGCCTAGCCTCGACCATTGGCGATGACTCATGAATTCGAGGCACCCTTGCCTGACGATTCTGAGAATCAGAATCGACGAAATCAGGGCAACCTGAATCGACAAATAGGCGCTTAAGTAAGGATCAGTAAAAAAACTTGCGCTCATGTGCCACGCAACTTTCGATCGAGGATTTTTCGAATGGCTTTCAGTTCTTCGTCATTCAGCTCTGAATCGTCAAGCAGCCTTGCGACCATCATTGATGAATCGCCCCGAAACACTTCTTTGGCGAGATGACCGAGACTCATCGTCTCGTAAGTGGTTCTTGCCAATTTGGGCTGAAACACATGAGCCTTGTCTTGTTTTTCGGACGCGACGATGTCTTTTTGCTCGAGAATCTTCATGATGGTGGCAACCGAGGTATAGGCCACGGTTCGTTTTTGCGACAATGCCTCGTGAACTTCGCGAACGGTGCAGGGGTTCGAATCCCAGATGACGTTCATGATCTCGAGTTCGACTTCGGTGAGAAGCTTAACGGGATGCGGATGATTTGAGTTTTTGCTGGTCATAGAGTCCTCTCTCAACCAGCATCTACTAACTTATTAGTAGATGTCTACTAAATAATTAGTAGATCTTAAAGAAAGCAACCGTTCGGTAATAATTTGTTGCCGTAGCTTTCGCCATTCATGGCCGACATGAAATCTTGCAACGCTCTTTGGCCTTTCGGAGAAAACTCTACTGTTCCATGGGCGAGCGATTTTCCATAGCTGTCTGAATTGTAGCCATCGAAGTCGGTTGGGGTTCCAAACGGGGGGTCTGATTTTTTTATTCGCGTCTCCCCAATCCCAGGACGGCTGTCGATGAAAAGAGGTCTGCACTTCTTGAGGCCGACAACCACTGCCATCATCAAGCGTGTAACTATTCTCGCCGCAATAATCGACCATAAAATCGCACTGGCCATATTTAATCGAAAGCAAGAATCCACCCTTTGCCAATGGCACGTAATGAATCGGAAGAATAATTCCGTAACCCAAAAAATAACTTACATTAAAATTATCTTCAGCTTTTTGTTCAGTCATCTTAGCGCCAACCGCATACAAACGCTCGAACATGCACTCGGCATGGTCTTCCCAAGAATGCCATTCAATTTGCTTTAATTTGCCAGTAGCGAAGCTGCTGTTTTGGGCGGCGACTCCGCAACGATCTTGGCTTGCGTGAGCGTAAAACGAGAGCAATAAGAGCGGCAAAAACGTAAACTTTTTCATAGGAAATTCCTCTGCCGGCACTCTAAAGTATTTTGCGCCAAAATACAATACTAAAACAGTCAGGAATGGAATGAGCAACTCAACTCATTTCATTGATTAGTGAATACTCTCATTACCAAGAACGCAGGTATTGCTTCGGTACCGGAATATTCTCGCTAAACGGAACCCCCAGCTCTTTTGCTGCACGTCTTGGCCAGTACGGATCGCGCAGCAATTCGCGCGCGAGCATGACCATGTCTGCACTATTCGAGGCAACAATTTCTTCGGCCTGCTTGGGCTCGGTGATGAGTCCTACCGCAGACGTTGCAATTTCGGCGCGCTTTTTAATCTCGCGGGCGAACGAAACCTGAAACCCGGGCGCAACCGGAATATGCGCATGAGCCACTACCCCACCCGTCGATACATCGATGAGATCGACGCCGTCTGCGCGTAATACTTTTGATAACTCGACACTTTCATCGAGCCCCCACGACTGCTCGTTTTTTTCGGTCCAATCGGTTGCAGAGATGCGCACAAAAAACGGTAGTTCGTTCGGCCAAACGGTTTTGATTTCGGCTACGACTTCACGAAGAAAGCGAATACGATTCTCGAAGCTTCCGCCGTACTGATCGGTTCGTTGATTGATGAGCGGCGAAAGAAATTGATTAAGCAGATACCCATGGGCTGCATGAAGCTCGAGTACCTTGAATCCTGCCTGGTGCGCGCGTTTGGCTGCCTCTTTGAATTTCTGAACCGTTTGCGAAATCTCCTGCACCGTCAACGCATGAGGCTTCGGATCGTTTTCATTGAAAGGAATATCGCTCGGCCCAACCGTTTGCCATCCGCCCTTCGATTGAGCTACCACCCCCGGCCCGGCCCAAGGAATATTCGCGCTCGCCTTGCGCCCTGCATGGGCGATTTGAATTCCGGCGACCGAACCTTGCTCGTGAATAAACCTTACGATGCGCGACCAAACTTCGACCTGTTCGTCGGTATAAATACCGGTACAGCCCGGCGAAATTCTGCCAATCGGCTCGACCGCTGTTGCTTCGGCAATGACCAAAGCAGCGCCGCCTACGGCTCTCGACCCTAGATGCACCAAGTGCCAATCGGTCGGAACCCCTTCGGTGGCCGAATATTCGCACATGGGCGAAACCACGATGCGGTTCTTAAACTTTACACTCTTAATCTGAAAATGGCTGAACAGCTTTGACACGAAATTTTATTTCATTGCCTTGGCGAGCGCATCTTTCATTTCGGTGCTGTCCGGTTTAGAACCCGAACGCAAGCGGGCCACTACAGTACCGTTTTTAGAAACGACGAATTTTTCGAAGTTCCATTTTACTTCGCTATTCGGAAAAGATGGATCATGACTGACCAACCACTGATAAAGCGGCTGCTTGGTTTTGTCTGAAACAGGGTTCTTTTCATAAAGCGGAAAAGTAACGTGGTATTTGGTATCGCAAAAATCTTTGATCTCTTTTGCAGTTCCTGGCTCTTGTTTGCCGAAATCGTTACTCGGAAAACCCAGTACGACTACACCATCATTCTTATGAGCGGTGAAAAGTTCTTGAAGCCCCTGATACTGGGGAGTGTAACCACAATGAGAAGCGGTATTGACGATGAGCATGGTCTTGCCCTTGTAACCTGCAAGTGTGGTTTCTTCGCCGATCAGGGTTTTTACCGGAATATCGTAAATCGAATTGTAAGTTTTGGCAGTAGGCGTAGTCGCCGTGGTGGTTGCTGCGATTGCGCCAACAGAAACAAAACTCAAACCAAGAGCAATAGTTTTAATCAGATTCATCAGACCGTCTCCTTCTGGTTCGAGAAAACTCAAACCGCTAGTTTTTTTGCAATACTCATCAACTCCGGTGGGATGCCCACCGGTTTTCCGTTTAATTTTTTAAACGATGTTAAATTTACTTCAGAACCTTTTACCCCGATCATTCCTTCACGCACTCCACTTAAAAGCGCTTCGACGGCAACCGCTCCGAGAGTCGACGCCAAGAAGCGATCACTTGCAGTGGGCGTTCCGCCCCGTTGCGTGTGTCCGAGAATGACCATTTTTGCAGCATACCCCGCTTTTTTTAATTCTTTTTCGAGCGCGGCCGCACCCCCGAATTGGCATCCTTCGGCGACGACGATGATCGAACTCGTTTTTCCGCGACGAACTCCGCGATCAATCCCTTCGCAAATGGCTTTAACCGTCGTCTTAATCTCAGGCACCACGATGCTTTCGGCCCCGCCACAAACACCGGTATGAAGCGCGATCATGCCCGAATGGCGACCCATCACTTCGACCAAAAATGTACGATCATGCGAGCTTGCGGTATCGCGAATCTTATCGATCAGTTCGACACCGGTATTCACCGCAGTATCAAACCCAATCGTGGCATCCGTGCCGGCAATATCCCGATCGATGGTTCCGGGAACCCCGATAACCGGCACCCCGTGCTCTTCATAAAGCGCACGCGCTCCTCTAAAAGAGCCATCACCACCAATGACCACCAGTGCATCTACAGACTGAATTCGAAGCGCTTCATAAGCCTTCTTGCGTCCGGCTTTATGCATGAATTCTTCGCAGCGCGAAGTCTTTAAAATGGTGCCGCCGCGCTGAATGATATTTGCGACCGACGAGGCACTCATCGGATGAATCATACCATCGAGCAAGCCCGCGTATCCTCGTTGCACCCCCATCGATTCGCACCCCTGTGCAATGGTCATTCGAACGACGGCGCGAATGGCTGCGTTCATTCCGGGCGCATCTCCGCCACTCGTTAATACCGCGATTCGTTTAATCTGATCGCCTTTTTTCTTTTCGCCTTTAAACAGAGTCTTCGGAATGGTCAGCATGGTAATCGATTCTACCTCGAAATCTCGTCGGGTAAACGAAAATCAGAACGCGGAGATAAACTCACGCGATGAATTTTTGGACCCGGCGGCAACGTGGTTCGTTTGAACTGTTGCGAGAAAAAGCGCGAATAGAATCGTTCGAGCGTTTCTGGCATTTTGGCAAGCAGCAAGGGCTGATTGGCAAACGCCACTTCGGCCAAGGCCGAAATCTTTTCTCGCGAAAACCCATGATACAAAAACTGATAAAGAAAGAAATCATGCAGATCGTACGAGCCAATGAGCGCTTCGGTGTCTTGTACAATCGCACCGGTTTCTGACGGCGGCAAAAGCTCTGGAGAAATCGGAAGTTCAATGACCTTCTCGAGAGCAGCCCCGAGGGTTGGCGTTTCGGCATGCTGAGCCCAGTAAGCGACGAGTGCCTTGATCACAGTTTTTGGAATACCACTGTTTACCGCATAATGAGCCATCTGATCGGCATTAAAGGTACACCAGCCCAGAGCAAGCTCAGACAAATCTCCGGTTCCGACGACCAATCCCTGATGTTCGTTCGCCAAATCAAAAAGCACCTGAGTTCGTTCGCGAGCCTGTGCATTTTCATACACGACTCCGCGGTCGGAGTTGGATTTGCCCAGCTCCTTGAGGTGCAGGTTTACAGAATCGGTAATTGAAATCTCGAGGATTCGATCGACTTGGGTTTCGATGAGGAGTGTTCGCGCCAGCGCAAGCGTTTGATCCGATGTACCGGGGCCCGGAAGGGTTACCCCGATGACCTGAAGCGTGCCATTCGATAATGCGCGAGTCTTCAGCGCAACCGCCAAGGCATGAGTAGAATCGAGCCCACCCGATATGCCGATGACCAGCGATTTTGCGCCCGAACTTTGTGCACGTCTGAGCAGCCCTTGCACCTGAATCTGAATGACTTCATTGCAATCGCTGACTTCAGCCAAAAAGGGATACGGCTCGACCGCTCGCTCGAGCTTTTCGAGTCGGGTCACTGGCGAAGCCAGAGAGTGAATGACGCCTTTAAACGCCCCAACATCTTCTACGGTTTCGAGAAAACAAATATCCTTGGTTCGCGAATTAAGCACGCTCTCGAGATCAAAGTCGATCGTCAAATCGGTATCCGTATGAAATGGCTTTCTTTCATCGAGAATAGTGCCCAGTTCGCATGCCAGCGCATGGCCTCCGAAAACAGTGTCCTTGCTCGATTCGTAAGTTCCAGAACTGACATAAAGATAGGCACACTGTTGCTTCGACGACTGAACGGTAACGAGTTTTCGTCTGAACTCTGCCTTACCCAAGGTTTCGTTACTGGCAGAAAGATTTAAAATCAGATTGGCGCCTTTGAGCGCGAGATAGCTCGAGGGCTCGTTCGGGGTCCAGAGATCTTGGCAAATCTCTATACCGAGCCGCGCAGGACCTGCAGCGAAAATTTGAAAGGGTGAAACCAGAAAAGTTCCGAGCCTCGGGTGATTGACTGTCTCGTTTACTTTTCGTCCACTGACGAACCAGCGACGCTCGTAAAACTCGCCCATGTTCGGAAGCGAGCACTTTGGAATGACTCCGATGACTTTGCCGTTTTGCATCACCCAGGCACAATTCAGGTAACGTCCATCAACCAAACGAAAAGGTGCGCCTACGACGAAGATCGTCTGGTGATTTACGGTTGCAGTTAAGATTTGAAAAAGTGCTTCTTCGGTTTCTTGAATCAGCCCTTCTGAGTGAAAAAGATCTTCACAGGTATAGCCGGTGAGCGCGAGTTCGGGCGTAACCACGAATGAGGCGCCAGCGCTTGCGGCGTCTCTAAAATTTTGGATGAGCTCTTGGGCATTAGCTTTGGGTTTACCGAGTTTGATATTCGGAAATAAAGCTCGAACTCGGGTAAATCCGAATTTAGCCCAGTCTTTCATGATGATCAGGCCTGTGGAGCTTCTGAAGGACTTTCAGGCGGGTTTTCAATCGGTGCATGCGGCTGGGTGGCAGCTTCTGCTTCGCGAACATTTTCACCGATCATCACCGAAGGAGTCTTTTCTTCTTTTTCGGCTTTGGCATCTGCTTCTTGTTTCGGAGTCGCCAATTGAACCGTCAGCGGACGTTCGTTCAGGGTTGCGCCTTCGAATTTTTTAACCGCAGTGGCTGCGAGCTCTTCGGTTTCCATTTCTACGAAACCATAGCCTTTAGAACGACCCGTCTTTTTATTGATAATCACCTTTGCTTCGACGACTTTGCCGGCAACTGCCAGAACGGTCGCTAAATCGGCATCATTGACTTCAAATGGAAGATTACCTACAAAAAGTTTCTTTGACATAATGGCAATACTTTAGCGAAAATACTCGGGTATGCCAACCCTTTTTACGAAGATCATCAGCCGCGAAATCCCAGCCAAAATCGTTTATGAAAATGACCATGTGCTGGCGTTTGAAGACATTCATCCCCAAGCTCCGCACCATGTACTGATCATTCCTAAGATCGAGATTTCTACCCTGAACGACCTCACGCGCGAGAATGCGAGCTATATTGGCGAAATGATGCTGGCCGCAAAAGAGATCGCGTCAAAGCTTGGAATGAGCTCTAAAGGCTACAGGGTTGTCATGAACTGCAACGAAGATGGCGGTCAAACCGTGTTTCATATTCACATGCATTTGCTCGGCGGCCGCGCCATGCACTGGCCACCGGGATAAGCATTGAACGAGCTCCGTTTACTGAATCGCCCTGCACTTTTTAATCAATTCATTGCCGTCGGTAACGGTTGAAGAGCTTAAAAACAGGCAAAGACTGTACTTGGGATTACTGTCTTCAGTGATGGTCCACGCTGCCTGACAAAGCCAATGAATGTCTTGTTCTCTCCATTTATATGAATTCAGCTTTGACCTTAAAGTGAGGACGTCAAAACAGCTGGTTTTCAAATAGCTCAATTCGCCCGCTGTTTTTTCGATCTGAGTCATGGTTGCTCCTGGATCGAGCACTCCATGCCAGGAATGCAATGTGTTGGTGAGCTGTGCAAACGCAGAATTCTTTCCTTCGCTAAAGACACCCCTACTCAGGATGATTCCACCCTCGCCATCGATGACCTGATTTAAAACGCTATATTCGGAAAAAGTCAGATCCGTAAGATTCTCTTCTGTACCTTTGGTGGATAGAACTACTGCTAACCAGACACAAGACGAATCTCGACATAGAAACTTGACGCGATCGTGTGACTCTTTGTTTTCTACCGTAGAATATACGGGCATTCCCTGCTCGGCGACTAGCGCAGGCAAATGATCAAGAAAGGCCAAGAACGCATCAAATGCACCTTCGTCATCGGTAACGATCGGATCAGAAGCTGGCCCGTACATCATATCAATGCTTTCGGCGATTCTTTGCAATTCCTTGTTGATGTGCTTTTTCTTGGAACCATAATAGCGTTTTACATATTCATTAAAGAGTGGCTTCAGCTTCAGCAGCAAGAAATCCTGATTCATCAGCAATTCGCCCTTCGGCAATTTCGGTACGGCAATCGAATAAGGAGTTGCCCTTAACTTGAATTCAAAGTTCTGACAGCCTGAATTGATCGTTTCGACCGTACTCGAAGTACTAGAAGGCATCGGATCGTGACAGATAATGAACACTTCCTTACGCATGACCTCTTTGGCATCCTTCCACTGAAGTGGCGAAGCAATCGCGCCTTGAGCCTGAGCATTTGGCTTTACCGAAACAAAACCTAAGACCATGATGCAACCAATGAGCAAACCGAAATACTTTTTCATGCCTGCAAAATAGTACACCGCTTCGGGCAAATCAAACTTTGAGTACGTTTATTGAATCGATTCGTGCGCCGTAGGCGACGAACTTCATTGAAAGAAAACGCTGCTACCTGGCGAGCGATATTTTTGCGGTCAGCGCCGCCACATTATAAACTTGATAATACTTGGTAATGACAGCGCTACTCGCAGTACTCTCCTTGTCTTCCTGAAGCTTAAGACCAAGCGCGATTCGTTTGTTCACCCGGTAATCGACATTCATTCCCATTGCCAAATGATCATACGAAATCATTGAACCATCTACCGCCTCGCTATGATCTTGGAGCACCGAAACGGCAAGCACCCAGCGCACGTCGCCCGCTTTATTCTTGATCTTAAGCAAGGTAGAAATAGAAAACTTCCCTCTCATGCTCATCGCTTGCGCAGACACTTCGTTTGCAGGTTCAAAATGCTCGAGATCATGATCGCGAAATACCGAACTTGCGCCGAGCGGAGAAATCTCGAGCGCAGCCTTGACCGCAAGATCGAGCCGATTCGACCAGGAAATAGTGGGCTTCCATTCCTTCTTCAGATAAACCGCGAGCGAAGAATTCATAAAATCGTCTTCAATGGGCCGACTCACATCGATGCCGCGATGATCGATATCCTGAACCCACTTGTTGCGATGACTTTCGGCCATCGATTGAAAATTTACACCGTACTCGATACCGTGCTTGAGTTTTCCTAACGAAAGATCGGGCGAGTTTAAACGGATCGTCCAGAATTCTTCTTGATTGCGCGTACCATCTGAATTCAGTTGATTGTGCGGATCGGCCGGATTTTGATTGAAGTCGACTCGCGAGAGATCGAGCTGAATCGATGGCGCCGAAAACACCACTTCAACCGAATTGCCCACCGAGCCGCGTTCGTATTGTGAACCGCGCCAAGGCTTATTGAAATCGTTCTTTGCCTCGAGATAAGAAACACCAGACATGGGGCCCGCCTCGACCTTGACATCCTGTGCGTGCGCCAAAGAAGGAATGATTAACGGTGCCATCAGAAATAACGAAGGAGTCATCGATGCCGCCTTTCTTAAGTCACGGCGATCATGGAGGCCAATCTAAAGAGTTGCAATTCGAATCTTAAGTGAATTCATTTTATATTCTTTAAATTAAACTAGTTTAATTTAAAAACAGAAAGAGGACACCTGTAATAATTGACTTTTTTAGTTGTTTATTTCACCACCGCTTCCTCTTATACTATTAATAAGGCTTAACTATCGATGATTTAGCCAAAATTGGGGAAAAAATGAATATGGGAAAAACAAGTTTTCGACGACTACTGAAATTCGGACCGCTACCATTTCTCTTAGTCAGTCTGGCATTCAGCGCATCGTGTTCACTTAAGAAAAAATCTCCTAGCACAGCAGCTGTAGCTGCTTCAGCGACCGCAACCCCTACCGCAACCCCGACTCCGACAGTGTATCCCGCAGGCACCCCCGATGCCGGAATCTTGAATACCTGGGAAACCGTTTGTGATGGTTCAGTCCAAAGCAGAACACTCATTAATTTTAACGTCGACCTCTCGATGCAAATTCGAGCACTACAGGGCTCTGCCCCTGGCATTTGCAATGACCAAGCCGAAATTCGGGTGACTGGTGACTATACCACCCCTAGCGGCTCGACCGTAGTCGACGGAGCAACCAACCTGAATATGCACTTGGTTCATATTTATCTCACTCCGTTAAATGACGCCCAAACTGCAGCTTGGATTGCCGCTAATGACGGCGCTGGAATGTGCGGACTTACTTCATGGGTAAAGAATACCGAAGTGGATGTGACCGCACTCACTGGCGAATTCTGCTACCCTGGTTTAGCCGGCGAAACCATCTACTCGCTATATAAAATCATCGATGGTTCTTTTTTCTTGGGAGTGCAATCAGGAGATACCGACGATGGCAGTTCAGAACCGAATCGAAATACAGGCCTCGACCTGAGCACTCCGTTTAGCATACCGCTTACTTGATCAAATTTTCTAAGCAGCCATTCCAGGAACGGCGAGCATTTTCAGAATGTCCTTAGGACTGATGACGCCGATAAAACGACCGGTCGATTCTTGCACGAGCACCCGATGCGTCGGACTTTGCATCATGGCCTTGATGACTTCAGCCAAACTCGCATCTTTATTCACAAATTGAGGGGGTATTAACGAGCTTTGAAAATTGGCCAGCTTCTCGCCCTTTTTCGTTTGGCGGCATTGCATGACCACTTTGACCAAAACCAATTCAGTGAGCAAACCGAGTACATTACCACCCGGACTGAGCACTGGCATCGAGGTAAAATGCTTTTCGATAAACATTTTTAACACCTCTTCCGGATCTGCAGTCGAAAGAAGCGTTTGTGGATCATTACTCATGATTTGTTTAGCAGTACTCAAGTTATTCCTCGCTCGCGAATTGACCGTCAGGCCCGGTTTCAGTCGATACTTCATTATCGGCAAATTTCGGCGATCGATTGAATATTTTTTAGGCGAAACTTGGACGACCCATGAGCTGATTATAGGCATTAAACGCCGCAGATTTATAAGCTTCTGCAAGCGTTGGATAATTGAACACACTTCGAATGAAGTACTTTAAATCGCCATTGAGCTGCATCACGGCCTGACCGATGTGAATGAGCTCGGCTGCATTGTCGCCGATGATATGAACACCTAGAATTTTCAGGGTTTCGGCGTGAACCAATATCTTCAGCATTCCCCATTCGTCGCCGACAATTTGCCCCCGCGCAATTTCCTTGTATCGGGCACGTCCGGCAACGTACGGAATCTTCTTTTCCATCAACTCTTCTTCACTCATGCCGATCGTAGAAATCTCTGGAATCGTATAAATTCCGTAAGGGTAGACTTCAAAGCCACTCAGATGTTCCTGCAACCCAAAGGCATCGCACACCGCGATTCGCCCTTGCTCCATACTGGTCGATGCCAGTGCCGGAAAACCAATGACGTCACCTACCGCATAGATCCAAGGCACCGGGGTTTGATACGATGGCCCAACCTTAAGTTGCCCTCTGGCATCGGCTTTCAGTCCGACACTATCGAGATTCAGCGAATCGGTATTGCCCTGGCGCCCCATGGCCACGAGACAGGTCTCTGCCTCGACGGTCTTACCATTGGTCAGACTGATTTTGACCCCTTGCTTGGTCAGTTCGAAAGTCTTGGTGTCTGCTTCAAGCACAATGTCCATGCCGAGACTCACAAAGCGATCGACCAGATGAAACACCACCTCGCGATCGACCGTCGCCAGAATTTCCTGCCGTTTATCGATCAGGGTTACTTTGGTACCCGCAGCCTGAAAAATACTTGCGTATTCACACCCAATGATTCCTGCACCCATCACCACCATCGAGCGAGGCACGTGTTCGAGTTCGAGCACGGTGTTGCTATCCAGCACTTTCTTGCCATCGGTCTTACAAAAAGAAGGCATGACCGGACGGGCACCTACCGCAATCACTGCAAATTTGGTCGTAAGTTGAATTCGAGTGCCATCCGCCTGCACGACTTCGAGAGCGTGATCACCCACAAAACGGCCTTCGCCAAAAAATGTTTTTACGTGATTGCGACTCAGCTGCTCTTCGATCAATACCGACTCGCTTGCAATGACCCGCTCTTTACGGCGCATCAAGCGCATCATGTCTGGAAGCTCTACTTCGCCCAAATCACAGACGAAACCGCCTTGATCGAGTTTACCCAATACCCCTTTCGAGCCCATCGACCAACGGTAGACGGATTCACGAAGTGATTTAGAAGGAAGCGTGCCCCAATGAACACAACCGCCACCCATTTTGGAATGCTTTTCGATGAGCGCAACTTTTTTACCCGTTTTTGCAGCCTGAACTGCCGCGCGCTGGCCCCCAGGGCCCGAACCGATGACGACGAGATCGAAAGCGAGATCGATATCGTTCTCTTTGCTCATGCGACCTTAGGCGAACCTTTCATCTGAACGTACCATTCTGGAGGAGTGAACCGATCGCGCGTAAACGGCAAGCGATTGGTTTCGATCTCGTGCATAAAGCTAGGTAAGGTACCGGTGGGAATCAATTCACCTATGATCTTACCATCCTCAGTGCGTCCTCGTTGAATAAATTTGTAAATATCCTGAACTAGATAGCGGCCGGCATCGTCGACCTCAGGAAGAATCTCTGCAATGTTAGTGACCCGACGAGAACCATCGCTCATGCGCTTGATCTGAACCACAATGTGAATCGCAGAACAGATCTGACGCCTGATCGCAGCCACCGGTACATTCGAGTCGCCCATCATCGCCAGGGTTTCGAGTCGCACCAGGGCATCATAGGGAGTATTCGCATGGGCCGTGCCCATCGAACCGCCGTGACCGGTATTCATCGCCGTAATCAGATCCAGAGCCTCGGGTCCTCGAACCTCACCGACCACGATTCGGTCGGGACGGAGTCGCAACGCCGCCCGAATGAGATCGCGGATCGATACGGCGCCCTTGCCGGTTTCATCGCCGTGCTTGGTTTCGAAAAATACAATGTGCTCGGTATGAATCTTAAGCTCTGATGAATCCTCGATGACGAGAACCCGCTGACTTGCCGGAATTCGCGAGCCCAGAATGTTTAAGAGCGTGGTCTTACCAGAACCGGTACCACCCGAAATAATGGTGTTCTTGGCAAGAAAAATACAGACATCGAGAAAACGAGCGGCTTCCTTGGTAATCGAACCTCGATTGATCATGTCGACAAACGTCGGGGTCGATTTCGAAAACTTACGAATCGAAAGCGTGGTGCCCTTTCGAGAGCAAGGGGGCAAAACAGCGCAAATCCGGCTGCCATCTGGCAAACGGGCATCGAGCACCGGATTATCCTCATCGATTCTTCGACCGACGAATTGGGCGATATTTCTAACTGCAGCGACCAGCGCCTGTTCATCCCGAAAAACCGCCGGAGTTTTTTCGATCATCCCACGCCTTTCGACGAAGATTTCGCTCGGACTATTGATCATCACCTCTGAAACGGTATCATCTGCAAGGTATTCGGCGATCGGCGACAAAAACGTCGCGATCGAATCTTCAAATACCGTCATGTTCCTTTTCGGATCACTCATTTGCCTTGAAACTCCGTGCCGAAATCCGAATCATTGATGAGCGAAGGTTTACGCTTCGAATCTACTTCTGGAGCATCTTCGGTGCGACTCACTTGCACACTGGCAGGCAATCGCCCCAGATCGAGCTCTTTGACCACAAACGTGCCCTTGGCACCATTCATCGGACAGCTGAAACTGAAAGTACCGCTTTGATCCGGCGTAAAATTGATTTCTTCGATTTTCTCGCTTCGTACCTGGCGGCGAATATTATACGCATCGACCATGAAGCACTGTGAATGCTGTGAAGCACCGGTGAGAAAAACCCGCACCGGAATTCCTTGAGTGACGAATACGGTTGAGGGATAAAAGCCCAGATCATTGGCAATGATTGCGACTTCCTGATACGCCTTCTTCTTGGCAATCGCTCGCTTCAGCGCTTCTTTCGGAAGCGCCTCTTCTTCTGCCGAAATTTTAACCACTTTGCTACCCGAAGGAGAGCGTGAAGCTTCTGAAGCCGGCCCGCGGGAAGTTGCAACGCCATCCGCTGCGAAACTTCCTTCAGAAATCGGTGTTAAACGATTCTGCGTTGATTCGAGCTTCTTTTTCTGGGCTTTGTGGTCAGTTCCCCACTTCGACACGGCGTCGACATTTTCGTTGTCATGTCCGGTGTCGGCATTCGTCAGCATGTCCTGCGCTTGCTCGTCCGGAAAGATCACCGCTTCGGCGCGAACCCCCGAAAATGCAATCATGCAGACCAGAATTTTCAAAAACGACTTAGTGTTTTTCATAGCGAATCCATCCTCAGCTTTTTGAAGACACACATTTCTTCATTAACCGTGTCGGAGTTACCACAGGAAAAGTTAATAGGTGTCCGACAACTTTTGGTTCAGCTGCGCAT
>CAIKYX010000045.1 GCA_903831745.1 Oligoflexia bacterium | reverse complement strand
GGCGCCTGAAATACAATTTTTTGATTTTGCCTGACCGGCAAATCGCAAATGGTTTTTACCGTCTTATCCAACGAGTTTTGAGTGCAATCGCCTCCAGCAAATGCGGGGGGCTGAAGGGTGAGCAAGCACAAAAAGAATAGAGCTTTCGTCGCGGTCATACTCTTAGTGTCAGGGGCCGGGGCCTTGCCGTCAACTGGGCAGGATTTGCCCGGGAACGGGGCTACTCCAATCTAGATCTTCTTACAATAAGGCATCAAGGCATTGTAAGGGCAATCTTCAGTTGAAATGCAAGACGTTCTCAATGCGCAAATGGAGTCATACTTCGATTTTCCGAACGCCACCACCGTCTGATCTATCCACTTACCATTGCCATAACCTGTTCGATGCTTAAATGTTACCGAACATTGATACACTTCATCGCAAGTAGAATCTGCGTGGCTCTCGGCATTCAAAAAAAGCGACGCGACCCCCATCACCATACCCATCAAAGTAAACTTCATATTCATTCCTTCTTTATTTTTGATACTTGTTTTTAGAATTAGAAATCATCTGATTTTGCGCCCACGGGGCAGCCGATTCCTTGAACCACTACCCACACCAATGAACTCGCAATCATCTCGTGGTGATCGCCCCATGTCTTTTCAGAGTCGCCAAACTTATCGATGATCGCGCAAAACTTGCATCTCTGCGCCTTACATCGTCCTTCTGCATCGACATAAGCAGCACCCAATCCTTGGTGAAAAGCATCATCTTCTACGGACTGAAGACGATCGTTACTATCATTGGTAGACCAGACACTTCTGCCTGACCTCACACTCTCGAAGACAGGGCCATTATCGTCCGCTGCCCAAGTACCGGGCGATAGCAGGGCTAAAGCCATTGCCGCGAGGATCATCCACTTTTTCATCTTTACTCCCCATGGATATTTTTCATCCATTAATAGGTAATAAATACACCAGCAAAAATAGTCCGACAAAAGAGAAGCGCCAATCCTACGAGAAAGCGTTTTACAAAAGTAAAACTAATCAAAAGATTTCATTGAATATGGCTTCGGGGCTAATCGTTATTCTTGGCATCCATTCTTAGCTCGAAGATAGGAAATCCACTATGCGCCCCACCCGAAACTGCCGTCACCTTTACCCATCCACTATAAAGCCGTTCGCTGTATGAAAGCAGCTCCTTGGCTGCAGCCGCATGACAATCATTTGGACTAAGTGCTGCAATATCAGTGAAGCGATAATGACCGCCTTCACTCGTTTCTATTGTGTAGCTACAATCAATGCCCGCGTAAGCATTTGATGCTCCAGCGAAGAGAAGCGGCATTATTGTAAATAATCTTTTCATGTTTTCTTTCATATATTTTCCTACCCTGCAAAATTCTTAACGACTCGATGATATTCCAGGAGGGTTCGCTACATCTTTAAAACGGATGCGGACCGCTCCACTTTTCGCCTCTAGCTCGTCAGCTGAAGTGAGCTCTACAGCCTGGCAATGGTACGTTGAGCCCTTCCATGGGCTATTTCAGAAAAGTCGTAGGAATACACATTAGATTTATATAGAAATTGAATCGAGTTTTTTTGAGTCGACTTAACAAAAATCGCGTACGTGGCATCGCCGATGTCAAACGCCGAACATTTTTTTGTGTCGTCGTTCACGACCACTAACCAAAGATACGGAATGGCATTCGCCTCTTCAGTGCTGGCTTGAAATCGCAACTCAGCATGAACAGCCGGCTGATCCGTAGCCGTCCTTACCGTCATCGTCGAAATAATATTATTCTCAGGGCACACAGTTGAATAGACGGTATCCGCAAATGCGCTGGATGAACTGAACAGCAAAACGATCGACGTTATGATTCTCATATGAAATATAAATCCTTCTAGACTAAGAATCGAACTATCGATGCAAAGACCACCCATGGTCAAAAAGTAAAACCCAACGAGCTACGAAAGCGTTTTAAGCATTAAAAACAAATGAAGCCAAATGATTGAATGACTATAGAACGCTTCTTAAACTAGAATGAGTTTCTGCTCAAAAAAGATGAGCTGCGAAGTGGATTTTGAAAAGACGACTGAGGTGTACACAAAGTACATCGAAGGAGACTTTTCAAAAGTCACACAGCAGATCGCTTTTTTCAGCAGAAACTACACATTAAAGCGGAAGTGCATAATGTCGCCATCCTGCACTACGTATTCCTTGCCCTCTACCCGCATCGCACCCGCGTCCTTGATTTTAGCTTCGGACTGATGCTTCATCAGATCGTTGTAGTGGTAGACTTCGGCACGAATGAACCCTCGCTCGAAATCGGTGTGGATAACTCCGGCAGCTTGAGGAGCTTTAAAACCTTTTTCGATGGTCCAGGCGCGAACTTCGGTTTCGCCCGCGGTAAAGTAAGTCTCGAGACCTAAAAGGGCGTAACCTGCGCGAATGACTCGATTCAGACCTGGCTCTTTCATGCCCATGTCGGCAAGAAAGCCTTTGCGGTCTTCTTCGCTCAGTTCTGCAATTTCAGATTCGATTTTTCCGCAAATAGGCACCACCGGTGCGTTTTCTGTTTTTGCATGAGCCACTACTTTTTTAACATATTCATTGGCGAATGGATCAGCGAGAGTTGCCTCATCGACGTTCGCGATGTACATGACCGGCTTGATCGTTAAAAAATGAAAATCAAAAAGAATTTCTTTTTCTTCTGCGGTCAGACCCAATGATCGTACGGTCTTGCCGGCTTCGAGTGCACCCTTGACGGTTTCGAGAACGCCGAGCATCGCTTGAGATTTCTTGTCATTTGCTTTTGCTTGCTTTTGAATATTGTTCCAACGCTTGGTAACGGATTCGAGGTCAGCGAGCATAAGCTCGGTATCGATGGTTTCGATATCACGAAGCGGATCAATGTTGCCTTCGACGTGCACAATATTGCCATCATCGAAGCAACGAACCACATGCGCGATCGCATTGGTTTCGCGAATGTGTCCCAAGAATTGATTGCCTAAGCCTTCACCTTTTGAAGCACCTCGAACGAGACCGGCGATGTCGACGAACGTCATGACCGCAGGAACAATTTTCTGAGGCGGGATGTATTTACAAATGTCTTCTAATCTTGGATCCGGAACTTTAACCATTCCGGTATTCGGCTCGATCGTACAAAAAGGATAATTGGCCGCTTCAGCCTTGGCGCTGGTCAGGGCGTTAAAAATAGTACTTTTTCCGACGTTAGGAAGTCCGACGATGCCACACTGTAAACTCATAAAAACCTATCCTTCTTTTTTTGAAGCTTCTTTTTTACCATGAAACCGGTTCATTGCCTCGTTAATTTTGCCCTGAAACCCGAGCTCGATTCCTAACCTTGCTTTTTCGAACAAGGGCGCCAAATCATCCCACTGTTCTTTTGGAATCTGCCCGAGCACATAATCGGCCACATCCATTTTCGAATTGAAATTCCTGGGATGCCCAATTCCGAGCCTGACCCGGTGATAATTCGTCTGAAGCGCACCCAAGCTCTCATCGATCGATTTTAAGCCATTATGGCCGCCGTTACTGCCGCCTGTTTTAAAGCGGATTTCGAGCGGATCAATATCGAGTTCATCGTGAATGACCACAATATCCTTAGGCTCGCATTTGTAAAACGTCGAAAACGGTGCAACCGAGCGGCCGGATAAATTCATGAACGTCTGTGGCTTTACCAAAAGCACCGGTTCGCCCTGCACCTTAGCCTGCCAAACTTCTGCCTGATTCTTGATCATCGGCCCGGTCGCTTTCCACTCGTCCACCAGATAGTCCAAACAGAGAAACCCGATGTTGTGTCTCGTGGTTTCGTACTTAGGTCCTGGATTTCCGAGTCCGACAATGATCTTCATGCAATCAGGTAAACAAACTGCTGACGGAATCGTAATTGTGAATTCGGTGAATCGCTTCCGCCAAAAGTGGCGCCACCGTCAGCTGTTCAATTCGTGTCGACTTTTTCGCAGCCTCGCTGAGCGGAATCGTATCGGTCAGAATGACTTTTTCGATTCGCGAATTATTGATGCGCTCGACCGCCGGGCCCGAAAGCACTCCGTGAGTCGCTGCTGCAAACACGCGTTTTGCACCGTGATCGAGCACTGCATTTGCAGCCTCAGTCAATGTGCCCGCCGTATCAATCATGTCGTCGATGATGATCGCGGTTTTGCCCGTGACATCACCGATGATGTTCATGGCTTTGGCCACATTCGGACCAATTCGTCGCTTGTCGATAATGGCCACTGTCGAATTAAACCGTTTGGCCAAGGCGCGCGCACGCTCGACACCGCCCGCATCCGGACTAATGACGACCACATCTTCGCCTTTTACAATTCCGGTATCCTCGAAATATTTTGCGATGACTGGCAGTGAGTACAGATTATCGAATGGAATATTAAAGAACCCTTGAATCTGACCTGCGTGCAGGTCGACTGACACCACACGGGTTGCACCCGCCACGGTGAGCAGATCGGCTGTGAGCTTGGCGCTAATCGGAGTTCGGGGAGCAACCTTACGATCTTGTCTCGAATAACCGTAATAAGGCATGACCAGATTGATCTCTTTGGCGCTCGCGCGTTTCAGGGCATCGATCATCACCAGGAGTTCCATCAACGAATCATTTACAGGGGCGCAGGTGCTTTGAATCAGATAGACCGCACGACCGCGGACGTTTTCTTTGATCTCGACAAAATTTTCGCCGTCGCTGAATCGACGCAAATCAATCGCCCCGATCGGACGCTCTAATTTGTCGCAAATTTTCTGAGCCAATCCGGGATTTGAAGTTCCGGTCAGGATCACCCAATCACGCTTACGCTGCATATCGCACCTCACTGTGTTTATATGCTTTTTATTTAATAAATTAAGGCGATTTTGTCAAGTAACTTCAGCCAAAACTAAGGCTTCCACGAATCAAAAACACTCGCCGTTGGAACACCACGGCGATACTGGTACCAGTAGCGGTTTCTCAGAATGGCCATCACATATTCTCGAGTCTCTTTAAATGGAATCGCTTCAATGAATCCGATCATGCCAAGGTCTGCACGGGCTTCTTTTTTCCATTTTGCGACCCGGTGCGGCCCAGCATTGTAAGCAGCTAGGGCGTAAACCGGGTTGCCGTCGTATTTTTCGAAAAGCGACGCGATATAAGTCGTACCCACTTCGATATTTGAGGCCGGAATCTTCAGGTCCGCGAGTTCGAGATCTTTGATCGTGTCAATCGCCGTAAAGGGCATGAGCTGCATCAAGCCCAGCGCTCCCGAACTCGAGATCGCCTGGGGCTTAAACCCTGACTCTTGCTTCATCAGGGAAGTCACCCAGACGGGTGCGATATGGTCCTGAATGGATTCTTTTTCAATTTCTTTTTGAAAGCGGTCCGGAAAAATCATTTCCAAAACTTCCGTCTGAAGTAGCCCATCATATTTTCGTTGAATCAACTCAGTGAGTGCCTTAAAGGCCTGAAGATTCAAATCTGCCTTGTGCGCTAGTTTGGAAAAATACAACAGAAAGTCATTTGAATAGCTACGTGTTCTAGACAAACTTTCGAGCTCGAATTCAGCCTCTTCACGGTGATTTTTTTCAATGAGCGCCTGGGCCCGTTTCAATGACTCTTTCTCGGCCGGATTCAGGTTGAATTGAGACGGGTCTACCTCAATCGGTTCTTTCGATACTGATTCGGTTAATGAGACCCCAAGCCGATCTGCAGCCACCAAAGCATAGAAACTGAGGGGAGTTTGCTCGATGAGCATTCGGTAATTGATTTCGGCCTGCTTTTTTTCCTTCTTTTGATTCTGCAGCTCTGCCATTAAAAATGCGGCTCGAAAACGAAGGCCAGACTTGGGATACGCTTCATTGAACGCAAGCGTAGTTTTGGAAAGATCGCTTTCGTTTTGGTTAAGATAAGCCTGCAACACCTCGTCGAAAGCCTGCTCGTCCTTTTCTACCTTTTCTGAATAACTTTGACTCAGGCGATCACCCCCCACATCTCCGCCGGTTGCTAGATCTTTAAAGGGCAAACCCCGAAGCGGTTCCGTCTCACCAGCAGGCTTCGGAAAGAGATCGACTACTTTCTTCGCCAGAAAAAGGCAATTCTCATCGATTTCGTGCTTTTTATGGGTGCATACCGAATTGAGCGCAACCGAGGAATTCTTAGACCAATAAAGTGGCCATTTAAAAGTACTGAGGCCATTTAAACCGCGAGAAAACGCTTTCAATGCAGGAAACCACGACTTCTTTTTTGCAAGCTTTTCGGCTCTCTTGATTTCGAGCGCATAAAACAAATCTTCCGATTCGCGATTCAACGCTTTGCAATCAGAAATCAACCGAATTCGAAGCAAGCGGTCCTCGGACTGCTCGATCATTTTCAGATCTTTCGCACGTTGCAATACAGATTTTGCATTAAAAAAGGGCTCATATTCAGAAGGAACAGTTAAAACAGGCGTTTTATTTGCAACACTTTTACCGTGAATGCTTTTTTTCACTTGATGCGTGCTTTTAAACAAAGATTCTAATACAATCTTCTGAGCAAAAGTTTTGCTGGGCAACAAGCTTAGGTAAATCATCAAAGAAATTACAAATGAGAATTGGCTCAATCGAAAACATCGACGTGGGTTCATTAACTTTAGTATAGACAACGATTTTTTTTTTGGTTACTTAAAATATTACGATTCAGGAGTAGCTCAGTGGTAGAGCAATCGGCTGTTAACCGATTGGTCGGGGGTTCGAATCCCTCCTCCTGAGCCATTTTCATCATGTTTAGACATAATTTAGCGTTGGCCGTAATACAACTTTAGTTAAGTCACCCAACCTAGAAACCCCAGTTTGGCTTCAACCCCAACTGGGGTTTTTTTATGCCCGCGCACGGGTCATTGATAAGGGTTCTGAGTGGCCTTAAAGTCGATCCGCTCTGATACCTTCAACTGATGAGAGTAAAGCTTTTTGCCATCAGTAATCAGCCCCAGGCCGAATGCGATAAAGAATACCGCGGCCACCAAGGCAATGATTTCTGTTTTTTGAGAATCCGTTTTCACTCGAACATTTTCATTGGGAGTAAACATCCTGTCAGCTCCTTTGCTACAGAGTTCAGGATCTCATTTTTTAAATAAACAAACGATAGGAAATATTTGCCCACGCTTACGGCTTGGCTGGCGTGACTGGGGCTACGGGAGCAGCCACCGGAACCTCAGTGGTAGGTATGACCGCTGCGGCAGGCACCCGTTCAGGTGCAACCACAGGGGCTTCCGCAGGTGAAGCTACGGGTACAATCGCCACTGGCACGTTCGTTACTGGTGTATTTGCAACTGGAGTATTGGCTGTCGTCGCAGCGGCGACTTCTGGCTGTGCGACCTTCGCGGGTTGACGACTCCAAGGAATCGTATCCACATCGGGCATCAACACCCGCAAAATCACTCTTCGGTTCTTTGCAAGATTTGCTTCGTTCCAAGTGCCATCCGGATTGCGGCTTTCGGCAAGGGGTTGGGTATCGGCATATCCAATCGCAAGAAGATTCTCGGGCGCAAAACCCTGTTCAAGAAACACGCGGATTACGCGGGTCGCACGCGAACTCGAAAGTTCCCAGTTCGAAGGATACGGACCGCTTAAAACAGGCTGACTATCCGTGTGTCCTTCAATGACAATCTTATAGTTCTTTCCGGTTTTCTTTTGATCAGTAGATAAGCCCGCAATCATTTTGTCGAGAATCTGTCGCCCCGGCCCCGAGATCTCGGCACTGGCAGTATCAAAAAACAAAGTCGAATGAAATGCAACGCTGACACTGACCCCGTCACTGGTCATGGTAGCGTCTTTTGCAATTCCATTTTCAACCAGGATGTTGTTCACAAAGCGCCCCAACTCCTCGGTCGGCGAATGGTATTTAGCACCAAATTGTTCGGAAACTTCTTTTTTTACTTTCTCAAATTCGGGGGTGTTGATCTTCGACATGCTGAACAGCATGATGTAGAAAATGCAAAGCAAGGTCATCATGTCGGCATAGCTGATCAACCAATTCGAATCGTCGTGTTCGCGATGATTCTTCTTAGGCGGCAGCGCCCGTGGGCGATCGCGCATTTCTTGCGCCTCTTTCGATTCGAGTTTGCGAATAATGGCCATTTACGCAGCCTTTCTCTTCACTCGCTCGCCCGGCAACAGGAAGGAATTCAAACTCTCTCGCATATACAACGGATTGACCCGCTGCTTAAGCAACACTGCACCTTCAATGATCATTTTTCTTAATGCCACTTCTTCTTCTGTTTTTTCCATCAACGCTTCCGAAATCGGAAGAAACATCAGATTGGCCAGAGCAATTCCGTACAAGGTACCCACGAGACCAATGGCCATCGCAGGCCCGATGAGTTTCTCGGCGCCCGGCTGACCGATCTTCTGAAGAAGTGCGATCATTCCAAGAGTCGTTGCCAAAAGACCGAAAGCAGGCGGATATTTTCCAATCGTTCGAAACATCATGGCCTCATGCATGTAATGGTGTTCGACTGTATGCAAACGTTGCTCGAGCACGTTTCGAATTTCACGCTCGGTCAGCACTCCGTCTACCACCAGGTTTACCGCCTCACGCAAAAAATCATTATCAATTTTATTCGCCATCTCATGGGCACCCACGAGTCCGAGAGAAAGATTCTTGTTCAACTCGAGAATTTTCTCGATGGTTGCCTGATAATCAACGCGATTTCGGCCCAAAAGTCGCAAAAAGAAGACTCGAACGAGCGTTAGGATTTTTCCAATTGGAAAACTGATGGCCGCAGCCGCTAGTGTACCGCCGCAAACAATGACCATTCCATGAAAATTGAGAAAGAACTTAAGATCCATGTCCGAATGGGTGATCGACAGGGCCACAACTCCCAAACCGACAAGAACTCCGAAAAGTGACGAAAGATTCATTGTGTTAGCCTGCCTTTCTCATTCCCGAATCAGTGACTTCACCGCTTTCGGCACCGAAGTCTTCTGCAAACATTCGTTCGTTGATTTCCGCCAGATTGATCTCACCGTTGTTGGCCATGACTTTGATTCGGTTCAATACTTTGCGTTCGACCACAACATAGGCTTCGCGATTCACCGACTCTGCCATCGAAAGCTCGTCCTGCAATTCGCCTGCGAGATCGGCCGGGCATTTATTCAAAACCGCAAGACGGGTTGAATCCGGACAGCCCTTTAGGAACTGTACTAATTCGTCGTGCTTGAGGCTTGCGATAATCTCAGTCATTCTCTCATCCCGCATAAAGCGCAGGCTTTCTAAGCTCGCGAGTTTCGCCTTCAGGGTCTGAAGGGTGTCGGCGCCTGCACTTGCAATCAATTGATGAATGATCGTGCGCTGGGTATCGATGCTCGCTTTTTCGAGGAAAGTGACCAAAACGTCGGTACCTGGCAATGCCTCGGTATTGAGTTTTGGATTTTCCATTTTCTTGCGACGAAGAGCGGCCGCTACATTATAAATATAGTTTTTAGGCAAATGATCGATTCGAGAAAGTTCGGTCATGAGCTTGATTCGAGTAGCATCGTCATGGGCATTAAAGAGTGCCTGACGTTTTTTCTGATCACATTGAGTCAAGACGATCGCCTTAACCGTATGAGATTCATGCTTGATCATCTCAGCAATTTGCGGGCTGTCCATATCGACCAGGAAGTCAAAGAGAACTGCCGAACGGCTGCCATGAACCTGCATTTTTGCAGTTACGGTTCGATGGTGAAGGCGCTTGAGTAACTGCAAACGCTCTTCATCATTGATGTCGAAAGTGTTTCGAGAATAGAAATCCATTAGTTCCGAGAGGTCGGCCTGAAGTCCCGGATCACGAAGAAGATCCATTACCACGGATTCGCCAAAAATTTCGAGGTATTGGGCAGTCGTCTCGACGCCTTCTTCCGTCAGAACCTGAGTAAAGACATGCTTGGCAACTTTAGGCTGCTCCGAATAGATCGTAGTCAATTCATCAAACAAGCGCTGTGCTTCGATTCGCTTGCCAATCAAAGAAGCCTTGTCATCAATCGAGAGTGAACCGCTCGAAGTTGCCACCTGAGTATTCGATTTCGAATGATCCTGTTTTGTCGGCATATCGAGAAAGCGCGGAGCTTCCGAAGTCGACGCTTTGCGGAACATCATTACTGAAATCAGAACTAAGAGTGATAAGACGATAGACGCCAGAATCACGCCATAGAGCTTGAACTTATCAAGTGTCTGTTGAACCGCATCGCCATTCTCGACCCGCTCGATTTTTTCATAATGCTCGAAACGCTCCTGGCGATTGTCGTTCGTGGTATTCGAATCTGTTTTAGAATGATTTTCCTTGTTATTGTGAGTGGTCGTTTCGAATTTTGAGTCACTATTCTGATTGGTCGTCTGACGATTCTCGCTAAAGCGAGCTTCTCTCGAATCCTTAGAGTCCTTCGATTCGGTACTTTCTTTCGTCTGTTTCAACTCTTTAGGATCGGTACCGTAAGCCGGGCCGTACATGCCGACTGGCACACCTGGGCGACCATTCATGGCAAAACCTTGGGCATCATCCCGCTTCGGAAACTTCATCGTCTGACTTTGAACATCGGCATTCTTGAACTGACCGAGTTTTACCTTGGCCATCTCAAGCACACTTGCGGCCTCTTCTGGCGACAAGGATTGATCAATGAGAATATTTGCTTTTACACTTCGAACCTGAATGGCAGCCGGGCCGTCCTGAAAGTATTCCTGGCTAGACGAATAGTCGACGTCTTCTGGGTTAACCACTTCACTCTTCAGGTCGAAGTCAGCGAGTACGCAACCGGTTGGACAGAATTGAGTCAGTGTATTTTGTACCGAAGCCTTTACGTCTTTATAAACGCGCTCACGAAGTTCGGCCACACGATAAGAAGAAGAGACCGGCTGTGGAAAACGGGTAATGCGGGTATCAATAGTGACTGGAAATTTTAATTCTTCAAGCTGGCTCTTAATGAGGTTGACCAGTTTGGATCGGGTCTGAGAGCCAAGGTTTTCATCCAAGAGAACTCGGAGTTTTGCAGAAGCCGGCGCAAGCGTTGCTTTGCCCGAAGTATCTTCAAAACCCGGGCTCGTTTCTTCGTCAGTGGCAATATCCACTTCGGTTTCAATTCCAATAATTTTACACTGCTCATGGCAATACTGATTGAGGATAGGATCGACAATCTGTCGAACTTCCTGCTCGCCCTTTTTCTTCGCTTCTAAAGTAGAAGGTCCCGCAAAGGCTTGCGTTTGTAAAAACCCGGTTATGATGAGGATAAACGTCATCATAGACATCTCCTATCGCCTTTCCGAAGCAACACTTCTTTGTTGCTCCCTCTTCTCAATCACTTTTTTAAGCCCAAGACGCGAAGGATCAAGTTCCAGCGCCTGCTTCCAGGATTTTACGGCAAGATCTGCGTAACCCATGCGATCCAGAACGGTGCCGCGCATCTCATAGAGACGGGCATTCGTCGGATAGTCACGGACCATATGATCGATCTCGATCATGGCAGCCTCGTTGCGTCCTGTTTTGAAAAGTTGTTTCACGACATCCAGGCGCGAGAGATAGCTCTCATCCATGTTCGGCGTTTCGTCCGAAGCCTGAAGCCCAAGAGAAGTTTCGATTTCTCTCTTTTTAGCTTCTTCTTGATAATCTGTTTTTCCGGCAAAAGTCGACGCGAGCTCTCGGTCTGCCATCGTAGGCTTTTGTCCTTGATACCGGTAGTCAATGCCATCCACCTGAGGACGCTGAGTATCGGATGAGAATTTTGGATTCATCGGAACCACCATGTCGGCGTTATTTCCATCTGGAAACTCGACTTCGACTGCACGATCGCCTTTTTTCGAGCGAAGCGTAATGTTCTGACTGTTTGTGTTCGAATCACCCCAATGATTGCCATAAGCAGCAAACGGATTTTCGATCATTTCAGACGGATCTGGACCATCTGCAACGGTTCGATGATGGGCACACGCAGTTGCCCAGATCGAGATCAAAGTCAGGATGATGAGTTTAGAAAATGAATCCAACTCCAACCCCCCCTTCAATACCACTGAGTGGTGCGGTGACACCGCTTGAAATGACCAAAGTTCCTGTAGGGCGATAGCCCGCGAAGGTCGTAATGGCCCAATGCTTGGCCAAACGCCACTCGTAACCACCGCGAATCAAAGCTCCGAGGAAACCTGATGCATAAGTTCCACCAATGGCGGTCGTAATTACGCCGCGTGCTTGATTGTAGTTCTCGACATCACCGAAGAGCCCCCAATTGTGAACAAACAACATCGTCAGGTTCACACCCGAAAACGGATTCAGTTTTTGCTCGGCAGGTGTAGAATTACCGATCAGAGTCGGAATATCGAAATAATAATTCATTTCGAAACCCACTTCTTTACGGCGATTATCGTAGCGTTCCATCACGCGGTAACCAAACACCAGTGCAGTCGAATATCCACTGCCGGCTTTTGGTGCCATAACCGTATAAAGTGTCGGCTTCGACTGAATGGTCGGAGTGTACTCCATTTTTGTTTTCGCATCCTCAAGCTCCTGGTAATCGACGCCGCGGCGTTGGGCCATGGCACGGGTGCTTTCGGAATTATAAGTTCGTGACCACATCATCGTGCCGGTCTCGGCATCCGAGATCTGAAGCGAAAGAATCATGCCGGTCGGCTGATAGGCAAACGCAATGTCCATGAAGTTTTGAATGCCATTGAGTTTGGCAATGCGGGCAAGTTCTGCAGAATTGCCATCGAGCGAAGAAATGACCATGTTCTCGCCATTCAGCGTGGCGCGTTTCGAGCGACAGGCCAGACAATGCACAATGCGAGTATGGGTCGTTTTAAGAATTCGTTCAGAAACCAAAAGATCGAGGTGTGATTTGAATGAAGGTGGAATATTTTCGCTGGTTGCGACGTTACGAATCGAAACATCTTTCAAGCCGATGACCTGGCCACTCTTCAAATCGTATTCAAAATCAGAAAGCACTTCATCGAGTACCTGATAAAAGCTTCGGCCGCCGGTGCCAGGCGAATTGTAAGCAGGAAGTTTCGCAGACGCGGCATCAACCGGTGTATCCACGGGCGGTGGTCCACTATCGGCTGCCAACGTATTTTTTGCAAAAAACAGCTCAAAAACCACGATAAATATCAGGGTTAACCACGTCACTTCACTGTTTTTCTTTGTACGTGCACGGTTCATCACATGAGTCTCTTCGGACAGACCCCATAAATCCTTGAAACTTAATGTGGAAACCAGAAATATCGACAAAAAATTAACGTTTTTCAAAAATTTGACGATAAGCCTATTGATGAGGATCGATTTTAAACAGTTTCGGCTCCGACAGTTTTCTGCCATCCCCCTGGGATTGGCAGTCGCTCTCCTATCGAGCAGCTGTACCACCACCGTGGTACTGCCCGAAAAAATCGCGCTTCCGGAAGTTCCTGAATACGTAAAGGTTCCGCATCCCGCCGGTTTCGATCTGGCAGATTTAAAAGCAATTTTTTATAGCCCGCTTGCTCCTAAAGCGGTTCTCGGCGAGTTTGCCGATACCTGCGATGATGATTTTAGAAAACTCGCAAAAGTGACGAACGTGCCTGCAGAAAAAAAGAAGGGCGCGGTCGAACTCGTCACCCAGGATCCGCAGAAGATGCACTGGTGTTTCTATTCTAAAATAGCCAGGCTACAAGATACGATACAGGGCGATACCACTTGGGGAGTGCGCCAGAAAAAGGTTCTCGAGGCCTTTGAATTCATTTCACCGATCGCAAATGCTTATCTGACGATTTATCATGATTCTCGCTATTTACGTTGGGCCACTCAGTATTATTCAAAAATTTCGGAATGGGTTTTTTATAAAAAAGTGGTTCCATCACCCGAAGGATCACTTGCTCAAATTCAAAATGCGCGAACCGATCTCGAGCCTTGGATTCCACTTTCCGCCAAAAAGGCAGAGCCTGATTCAGTATTCGAAAAATATGGTTTGTCATTAGAACCGACGATCGCCGGAAGTGGCGAGGTGAAGGGAGTCAGTCCGATTTACAAAGACGAGACCCGCGCTCCTGCATCCGTCAGTAAGCCTGTTCCTGTCGAGACGGAAGAACAACCGCCTCTGCCAGTGGAATAAATATATTCCAGCTGCCTACAAGTGGCAAAGCTGCATTGTGGCAGCCTTATACAATTTCACTTCAGCACAGCGCATGCGGCAAAGCCGCAATGCTTGTGCCTCGTCACTGGCTAAACATCCAACCAGACTTTGCCGTTAGGCTCGTTCACATTCTTCCACATCATCGATTCGACCGGCTCGGGAGCGAGGCCGTTGTATTTGGCGTTGGCCTTTTGATTGTAGAACGTCTTTACATCGCCTTGGATCATGAAATAAATCAGCTGACCAATCGGCATGCCGGCATAAACCCGAACGGGCTTGCGCACGGAGATTTCGAGCGTCCAGTAATTACAGAACCCCACGTCGCCTTTTCCGGCGGTGGCATGAATGTCGATGCCCAAACGTCCGGTGCTCGACTTACCTTCGAGAAACGGAACATGGGCGTGCGTCTCGGTATACTCGAGGGTGACTCCGAGGTAGAAGATCTCGGGCTGAAGCACATAACCTTCGGCAGGAATCTCGAATTTTCTGATCTTGTTATGCTTCTTGGCGTCGAGCTCGTCGTCAACATAGACGGCGAGCGTTTTGCCCAAGTGCACATCGTAACTATTGGTGCCCATGCAGTGGGCATGAAAAGGTTCGATCTTGATCGTGCCTTTTTTCATTTCATTCAGAATTTCGAAATCCGTTAAAATCATACGGAAACCTTAACTCATTTTACGACAAAATTCAGGATTTTATTCTGAACATAAATCACTTTTGCGATCTGTTTTCCCTCTAAAAACCGAGCAATGCCCTCGTTCTTTTTAGCCAGCTCTTCGAGTTCGGCCTGAGCGGTTCCAGGAGCAACCTCAAGCGTGCCGCGGAGCTTACCCAACACCTGAACCGCAACCGTAACCGAATCGGCTTTTACCAATTCAGGATTATACGTCGGCCAAGGCTCGTGCGAGAGCGCTTTGGTTTCGCCCAATGCCTGCCAGAACTCTTCACAGAGATGCGGCGCAAACGGTGCCAAAATCTGAGTGAAAGCCCGCATTGCTGCCTTCGGAGTCTTTTCCTGGCTGGTAAAATGATTAACGAAAACCATCATCGACGAAATAGCGGTGTTGAATCTCAGATTCTCGATATCTTCGGTAACTTTTTTGATCGTGACATGAAGAATTTTCTCGTCGTCGAGAGTCATCGGATGATCCGAAACCTTAAGAACGTCTTTTTCGAGTTCGCTATCGACATAAAACAAGCGATAAGCGCGACTTAAAAACCGAAAGGTTCCTTCGATTGCGGTAGTCGACCAAGGCTTGTCTTTCTCGAGTGGCCCGAGAAACATTTCGAAAATTCGAAGGGTATCGGCGCCGTATTTCTTAACCACGTCATCAGGATTGATCACATTTCCGCGTGATTTTGACATTTTTTCGCCATCTTCACCGAGAATCATGCCTTGGTGAACGAGACGCTGAAACGGTTCGTCGTGAGTAGTCAACCCACAATCAAAAAGCACTTTCATCCAAAAGCGCGAATAGAGCAAATGTCCGACTGCGTGCTCATCGCCGCCGAGATAAAGGTCTACCGGCATCCAGTACTTTTCTGCCTCAGGGTTAAACGCTTCTTTTTCGTTATGTGGATCGCAGTATCTTAAAAAATACCAAGATGACCCAGCAGAACCAGGCATCGTGTCTGTTTCGCGAAGGTAGGTTTCTCCGGTCTTAGGATCCTTGACCTCGCGCCAAGCAGTGATTCCGGCAAGCGGGCTTTCACCCGTGCCGGTAGGCTCGTAACTTTTTACATCGGGCAGGACTACCGGAAGCGCATCCGCTTCGAGTGGAATGATTTTGCCGGCCGCATTCTTGACCAGTGGAAAAGGCTCGCCCCAATACCGTTGACGAGAGAACAACCAATCCCGAAGTTTGTACTTGATGGTGGCCTTACCCAGATTCTCTTTTTCAGCCCAGGCGATTACTGCTTTGACTGCATCCGGAGTCTTAAGCCCGTTGATGAAACCAGAGTTGATGGCAAGCCCTTCGCCAGTAAAACACTCGTCCGCATGATCAATCACTTTCTTGATCGGCAGAGAAAATGCCTTGGCGAATTCAAAATCTCGTTCATCATGCGCAGGAACGGCCATGACGGCGCCTGTTCCGTAAGTCATCAGCACGTAATCAGAAATCCAGATCTGAACTTTTTCGCCATTTGCCGGATTAATGGCAAAAGCGCCGGTAAAACAGCCTGTTTTTTCTTTCGATGCATCTTGTCTGGCCATCTCTGACTTTTGCGAAGCCTCGAGTTGATATTTTTTAACCGCCTCACTCTGAGCCGCAGTGGCAATTTTGGCCACGAGCGGGTGCTCCGGAGCAAGCGCCATGTAGCTTACGCCCCAAAGGGTATCGGGCCTAGTGGTAAAGATTTCGAAAGTATCGCTCGATCCGTCGATCTTGAATTTGAGTTGTAGCCCGACACTCTTTCCGATCCAATTGCGCTGAAGCTCTTTCGTACCTTCTGGCCAATTCAATTTGTCGAGGCCCTCGAGCAAGCGCTCGGCATAATCGGTAATCTTCAGCATCCACTGTTTCATCGGCATTCTGAAAACAGGATGACCTCCGCGCTCGCTTTTTCCGTCGACCACTTCTTCGTTTGCGAGAACGGTTTTTAGTTCGGGACACCAATTCACCGGTACTTCGGTTTGAAATGCGAGTCCGCGCTCATGGAGCTTCAGAAAAATCCATTGGGTCCAGTGATAGTATTTGGGATCACAAGTGGCGACTTCGCGGGTCCAGTCATAACTGAATCCCAGCATCTTGAGTTGGCGCCTAAAATTGTCGATCGCTTCGTTGGTCGTAATGGCCGGATGAACTCCGGTCTTGATGGCATATTGCTCGGCTGGCAAACCAAACGCATCCCAACCCATCGGATGAAGAACATTGAACCCCTTGCTGCGCTTGTAGCGAGCGAGAATGTCGGTCGCGGTGTAACCCTCGGGATGCCCGACATGAAGTCCGCTCGATGAAGGATACGGAAACATATCCAAAACATAATACTTGGGTTTATTCGAAACAGGCTCGGTCTTGAAGGTCTGGTTTTTCTCCCAGAATGCCTGCCATTTTGGCTCGATCTGACTTGGTTGATAACTCATAAAGCTCAGCCTATCAGAGTGAAATTTTATTTGCGAGAGGCGGATCGAAAGAATCGCTTAGACGAGATTCATTTATTGCGTGGGGTTACCACCCGAAGTGGTGCCAGAACCACCGCCGCCACTGAAACCAGGACCATAGAGCTCGACGAGCACGCTTGGAGCAGGCACCAAATTTCCGTTTTGCTGAACTGCATAGGCAACATAAGCCAATCCCGTTTGGCTAGCCGATGAAGAACCGTTCGAATAGCTCACCGAAAAAGTACAACTACTTCCTGAGTTCAGTGAAGCGCCCGTGCAGGAGTCAGAACCTGAAACCAAAGAAAAATAGGGAGGCGGAACGGTCACCGAAATGTTCGACGCCAAAGCACCAGAATTATTGGTGATCGTGATCACCCCTTGAGGAGCACCACTGGGGGCAGCAAAAGTAAAGGATCCGGGGATGGCGAACATTCCTCCCGGATTTCCGAGTGAGGTAGAACCAGACGAGCTATTCGTATTACTGGCACCGCAATTTTGAAAAACGGTGATCAGCATGACAGACGAAAATGCAAACAAAAGCAAATGTCGGCTCTGTCTCATTCGAACCAATAATCGTAAATTTGAACGGTCACTCATGGGCTCTTCGGTCTCCACAATGACTTGTCGGTGCGCCTTACGAAAACATTGAGTATTTTCTAGGACCCTCTATTCTCTAGGTCTCTAAGCGATCTTTCAATTTTTTGGCGACTCTTTCGAGGTAATCTTGATGCTCATCTCCCTTACGAAGGGTAAATTGGGTCTTTTCGCCCTTTAAAAGCGAGTCGACATACCGCTCGAACGCCACCAGCGGTCCGACACTTCGGTGCGAATAAACCACCCCCACAAAAAACACGATGGCAGAAAAGAGCCCCACCAGCGCCCCCGCACTCATCAGGTAAGCAACCCCGTTCCAGGCATGTCCACCCGGAGAATTTAGGATGAAGGTATAAGAAAACAGCACGAGAATGAAGGCACTACTAAAGGCAATGATCGAGGCCTGCATTGCCCAACGATACTGGTAGGCACTATCGACCAGAAATTTCTTTCGTTTCGAATTGGGATGCCAGATCTCTTTGTCATTCTGATAGAGCGAAATCAGCGTCAGGCCAAAACCAATCCACATGAAAATATCTGCGACATTGAAATAAACCGTACGATCACTGATGTAATAGCAGATGAAGTCATTTACGGTTCCGAAAAAGGCACGATCATAGCAATTTCCAGAAATGGCGGCAAAAAACAAAGTCATTCCTACCCTGAGTTTCGGAAGCTTTTCCGGCAAAAGCGTCTGAATTAAAAAATAACCGAAGAACAAGAATCCGTAGAGACTGCACACGAAGACCACACGAGCAAAGGCAGAGGACTGAGAGAGGGTCTGAAGAATGAATCCGGCGTTATCGTGTGGCTCGAAAAAGATCGGCCCAAACTTACCCTGCCTCATCAGATCGGGCACATGGTTCTTGCTCAAACGATCCAAATAGCAAACGACAAAAAAAATTGCGGCGAGCCCCAATTTAAAAGGCCAACTGATTTGCGATGCGCTTTTGCTTTTTGTGATGGTTGCCATGAATCCCCTAAAACTAGGCTACCGTGATCAGGATTAGACGTCGAGAATTACTGGCACGACCGTAGGCTTTTTTCCGAGATTACGATCAAAAAACCGTCGGAGTTCGATTCGGATGTTTTCACCCAGTTCGGAATCGATCACCCCCAACTTCAGGTCACGGCGATAGCGCCCCAGTTCGGCCTCGACCACCTTGTGAGCCTCATCCAGCAACCACGGCTCGAGCGACTCATTGACGAGCCCTCGGGTAATGATTTCGGGCTTGCTTAAGATGCGTCCCGAATCCTTTTCGCGCGTCATCATGCAGAATACGACACCCAGCTCGGCCAAGCGTCTGCGTTCTTTGAGCAGCGTTTTGGTAATCTCGGTTCCTTCGCGATTTTCGAGCAACATGCGAAGCTCGGTTACCTCTTCCACTACCTGCATATCGTCTTTAGTCATTTCGATCACATCACCATTCTGGGCGACCATAATGTCTTCGCGCTTTACTCCGGTCTCGCACGCGAGTTCGGCATGATGGATGAGGTGACGGTATTCGCCATGAATCGGAATAAAGAACTTGGGCTTCACCATCTCGAGCATTTTCTTCAGCTCGGGGCGAGTCGCGTGCCCACTGGTATGCACATCTTCGATGGCATCATACAGAATATCAGCGCCTGATTTAAATAACTCATTGATGAGATGCCCGATCGACATTTCATTGCCCGGAATCTGACTCGAACTTAAAATGACCGTGTCTTCGGGGGCAAGTTTGATCCTGGCGTGTTCGACGCGGGCAATTCGACTGAGCGCCGAGCGGGGCTCGCCCTGGCAACCGGTCGACATGATGATGAGCTTGTTTCGATCATATTGGTCGATATCGTCGATCGAAATGACGTGCGAGCCATTCATTTCGATCGCACCGTGTTCGTGCGCGAGCCTGACGTTTTGCTCCATGCTTCGTCCCGTCAGTGCGATCTTCTTGCCCATTTTTTGGGCAATTTTAAAGATATTGGCCATTCGACCGACATTCGATGAAAACATCGATATGAGAATCATGCCCTTGGCCTTATGAAACAACTCTTCCATGCGATTCGCGATCGCATCATCTTGCAAGCCCGCGTGTTCGCGCTCGACGTTGGTCGAGTCTGACATGAGCAACAGAACCCCCTCGTCGCCCGCTTTCTTAAAAAAATCCCAATCGAGCACATCACCCACGAACGGCGAAGGATCGAGCTTGAAGTCGCCGGTATGAATGATCTTGCCGATCGGCGTGTCGATCATCAGTGCGAACGAATCGATAATACTGTGATTGACCGAAGCGGTGGTAATTTTGAATTCGCCAACTTCGAGCACACTTCCGGCACCGAGCACATTGATTTCGACCACTCCGAGAATTCCCGAATCGCGAAAGCGCTCGCGAACCATCAGGCTCGTAAATGGTGAGGCATAAACCGGAGCTCGAATTCCTGCCTTGATCGCAAACGCGAGTGCGCCGATATGGTCTTCGTGTCCGTGCGTGCAAAAAATGGCTTTGATCTTGTCTTTCTTTTTCAGCAAGTGCGCGAAGTTAGGCACCACGAATTCGACGCCAAAATGATCGAGGTCGGAAAACATCAACCCGCAATCAATCAGGATGGCCGATTTTTGGGATTCGATCAGCATACAGTTCATGCCGATTTCTCCCAATCCGCCGTACGGAGTGATGGTAATTTTTTTATTCATGGTCGAGCTCGAGAAGCTTTTGTTTTACCGTGGCGGCCAGAATCGAGGCGGCCTTATCGGTTTCTTCACCCACAATGATATCTGCATACTGGCGGGTTGGCTCGAGATAAAGTTGATGCATGGGACGAACAGTATCGTAATACTGACGGATAATTTCTTCGAGTGTTCGCGCGCGGTCTTTTAAGTCTCGAAACAAACGGCGAATGAATCGGATATCGGATTCGACATGCAAATAGAACTTTAGATCGAACAAATCGCGAATCTCTTCGTCCCAAAGAGCGAAGATTCCTTCGACAATCAGGATCTCGCAAGGGCCGACGGTAACCGTTTTGGTCATTCGTTCTGAAACGGTGTAATCATAAGTCGGGCACTCGACGCTTTTGCCAGCTTTTAAATCTCGAAGTTGCGACCGAAGCAACTCCCAATCAAAAGCGCCGGGATGATCGAAGTTAGGTTCGTCGTTGATTTTAAGATCGGCCGGAGGACGCGGCATGTAGTACGAATCTTGGTGAAGAACCGCTACTTTCGATGGGTTGACTTGAGCTAATACTTTTTCGGTAAACGTGGTCTTTCCTGACCCCGATCCACCGGCGATTCCAATCATGTACATGTTGATCTTGAATCTTATATTCGCATAAAGTTGTCAATGAATATGCTGGTTTGAACGCCATTACAGGCGTCACTTCCAAAACTGAACGAGCTTAAGAAACTTATTGATTGCATCAGCTTGCGTTGTGCCCAGCTCCGAGCAGGGATTGGGACCAAGGGCCGTTAAAAAGTCACTTGCTCCCTTGATCACGTAATGAGCTGCTTTTCCTTTTTTAAGTTTCTCGATACCGCTCTCAAGTCCCTTAAAGAGCGCCGGGTGATTGGCCGCATTCTGAGAAAGCTCGAGGAGCGCATCTTTGGCAACCATTGCTGTATAACGACCATCCATCGTGTGCATGATTTCATCCATCAGTACCACGATCATCTCGACCGTTTCGGGCGTAGGATAAAGCTTAAGGTGCTCGATTGCCGTCGCTCGAATCTGTCCTCCAAAAGTAGACCACTCGTTATTGGAGACCAACATTTGCTTCAATCGTTCTGAAAGCTGTGATTTTTGGGGCGCATATTTGGTGTCAATTCCGCCCATATAAATCCAAAATTCAATTTTTTCGGCATCAGATAGGTGAGCAGCTTCGTATTCTGCAGCAGATTCGAAAATGGCTTTGGTACTTGCGGCAAGCTCGGGATTTGAATCCGTTAGTCCTAGTTGATCATAAGAAGTGATGGGTGTGGGAGCAGGCTCGACCAGCTTCATGATCTGATTATTTCGATCTGGACGGCGAAACGCTCGAAGCTCACCCTGTACGTATTGAATTTTCGCTTTTAATACGTATGACTTTTTAACCCTGTCCATCTTATCAAACTTCTCTGCCAGATCGAGATACTGAGACCAGGTCGTATTTGCGTCGTAGTCAGGCAAATGAAATGCCGATTCGATCAAATCGACAATCGTCTTATCAATGATGCTCTGTAAATTTAACTCTGAAACATCGCCCGCCGTAATTTGCCTAGTCGAACCATTTTCGACACTGGCCATCACTGCTTGCCAGGCATTCAAGACCTTTTGGCTTACCGCAAACGCAGGAGTGGCATTGAGCAAGATGAGGCCAAGAACAAGCGACTTGATTCCAAATTTAGACATGGCGCAATCATAGTGAGCGACCCCCTATAATTCAATACCGAAACAATCGGATGTTGGTTCTTTTTGATCACCTTAAACTAACATTGTTAATTTATTGCTTTGCCCTAAACTCTTCGAGTGTAATTCCAGTCAGTCTCACCGGATAATGTGCGGGGATGGGCGATTGATTCTTCCAAATGGGTTCACGAAAATGCGGATTTAAAATCTGGGTCAGGCTTTGGCTCAGTTTGTATTTTGCCAAGATATCTTTGATGAATTCTTTTTTCTGAAAGCTGACCGTAATAAAAGGCGGAAGCGTGGCGTCTTCTTTTTTAAAAAACAATTCGTGTTTGGCATCGACATCGAGCATCGCTAAAAATTCGAATAAATAGTTTCTTGAAGCAAACTGAAAACTTCCGTTTTTGAATAACCGCACGATTTGCACCGGATCAGAAGTCTTAAGCCGCTTTACCGCTTTATCGACCAAGCCCGGTCCTTCATTATACGCCATGATGGCAAGCGACCAATTCTTAAAATGCAAATAATTCGAACGCAGGTATTTGGCCGCAGCCCGCGTCGATTTTAACGGATCATACCGCTCATCAATCGCGCGATCGACCCTGAGATCCTTTTGAGCGGTTTTCGGCATGAATTGCCAAATACCGACTGCCCCCACACTCGATTGCGCCTTCTTCTCGAAGCCACTCTCGACAAACGGAAGCCTCGTCAACTCGACTGGCACTTTTTCTTCGACAAACATCTCTTCCATGCGGTGCAAGTACAATTTCGAAATCGAATAGGCATTCTCGAGGCGATCTTTTTGTCCGGCCTGAGACCGAATTCTCGAATAATCTGCGGCAAAAGCATACGCCTGGGGATTCAAATCGCCTTCTTGCAACAAGAAATAAACCCGCTGCTCGTCTGTTAATTTCGCGGGGTCGAGTGTTTTGCCGTTGGGATTGGTCTTATAAATATCAAGGAGCATATTATGAACTTCATTGCGCGCAAGCGTGACGTGCTTCGAATCATTCTGAACCTTTTGATAAATTCTATCTAAGTTTACCGAATCATGAATGACGGCATCGTGGGTCGAATACTCGGTAAAGATGCGAAACCAGAATTGAATCTGAGATTCTGCCCAAGGATTCAACTGAACGCCTAGATTCTGAAAACGGTTGTTTTGAGGTTCGGCAGAATGCGCTACACTCGAGAAGAAAATGAGCAGGAAAATCACGATTGCATTAATGGCCTTGTCGGCGCTTCTACTGGTGTTCATGGGTCGCTCCTCTCAGGATAGTTCAAATCACACGATTCGAATACTGATTGATCGTTATCCCGATCGACAAAGCGCTGACGCCACTTATCGCAAAATCGCGCCCCTCATTGACGAAGAACACTATCAAGCGATCGAGGACCGCCCCCACGACACTTTTACCTTGGTGCCCGCAGATTCGACGAGGCCCACACTCGTGTTTTCGATCATTCGAGACGAAATCACGCGCTCGCTTCTTTTTGCAAAAGGCGATGCCGATGTGCTTTACGATAGCCTTTCCCTGAGTCGAATCGGCTGGCTGAAGCGAACCTATCCTTCCGTGCGCATTTTTGAAAAGGAAGACCTGACGTTTTCTTATCTGGGTTACAATTTTAGAAATCCTATTCTCGCAAAACTTGAAGTCAGGCAGGCAATTGCCATGAGCCTGCCCATACACGAATGGATTCACCAGAAGTTTTTTGATTGGGTAGTACCGTTTTCTCCGGCGCTGCCCGAAGATGCTCATGAAAGTGAAAAACTACTCGACCAAGCAGGTTATCCTCGCGGCAAGGACGGCATCCGTTTTTCGCTTCGGTATTTTACGACTCCGGTGCGCGAAGGCCATGAGCTAGGCTCATTGGTCGGTGAAGCCCTTAAAAAATTAGGAATTGACCTCAGGCTTACCACTGTAGAAACGAGCCTCTACTATGCGAATCTTCTTCATCACGAATTCGACCTCATTTCGGCACGCTGGATTCGCTTTGACGAAAATGAACTGGCCGCGCCGCACTTCGAAACCAACGGAAAGTTCAATTATTTTGGATATTCGAACCCCGAGCTCGATCAAAAAATGCATCAAGAAAAATCGAATTTTCAGAGCATTTATCCTGCTATTTTGAAGGAACTTCCGATTTATCCGCTTTTTAACTGGAAACATGGCGCCATCCTGAATGCGCGCATTCAAACGCCCGAGAACTTCGAAAGCAAGCTTGACGAAACCTTTCGCTTTTTGGCTTACCTTCGATTAAAATAAGGGCCATGCGCCGCGCACTCATTGATCAACTTCCCCACAAAGTCGGGCTTTCGGTAGAATTGCCCGAAGGCGAATCCCGCCATCTCATCTCGGTTCTTCGAATGAAAGAAGGCGATGAAGTCGAATTGCTCGATGGCACCGGAGTGCGTGCCACCGCAACGCTTTGGCACCAAGGCAAACGGGTCATGGCAAAACTTTCGACCGCCCCTGAATCGGATCAAACGCTGATGGCTAAACCCATTCATCTGGCCATGGCGACACTCAAGAATGAAGCAATGGAGTGGGCCATCGAAAAAGCGGTAGAACTCGGAGTGCGGACCTTTACGCCGATTGAAACCGAATTCAGCGTGATTCGCATGAATAAAAAAGGCGAAGGCGCTTTTCAGGAGCGTTATCAAAAGTTTGCCGACCAAGCGCTGAAGCAATGTGGCCGCCTCGAACGCATGCAAATCTTGCCACCCGTTACTCTCGAGCAATTCTTACAAGGTCAGACGGCGATGATCTGGCTAGATGAAACCCTGGCAAAAAACGCTCAAACCGACCTAAGCCTTCCACACTGGTTAAAACAGCACGCAAAAGGGCAGGATTACGTGTTGTTAGTAGGCCCAGAAGGGGGATTTAGCCCCGCCGAGAAAGAGCGCCTTCTCAGACTGAGCGGCTTGACGCCCCCTCAAAACAGAGAGATAAATAGATTACATTTGGGTTCAGTTATCCTTCGAGCCGAAACTGCCGCATTATTCGGAATTTCGCTTCTCGCAGGAAATTGTTTTCCAAATTCAAAATAGGAATTTTATCCTTATGGCGGAAAAACAAAAAATTCAGTTCAAGCCCTTGCACGAAGGAATGGGATTTCATCCTTTTTCAGATGGCCTTCCTTATGCGCCAGAAAGTAAAACAAAATCCACTCATGCCGGCACCGGTGCCGTTAGCGCCGGGCGCCCACAATTCGCCACCCAATCTTTTAATACTTCGAAACCGATGGGCACAGCCAGACAAATGCAACAGCAAGCGCAACCCGTCGCTCAATCCATGGGGCAGCCTTTGGTGCAACCCTATGTTCAGCCGCAGAAGCAGACTCAAATGCAGCGTGCGAAAACAACCACCAACACTCGTCCCGCCACGGTTACGAGTCACGCCCCGTCTGACGACATCATTCGCCGTCGTGCATTTGCCTATTTGATGGACACCGTTATTCATGCGGGCTTCTGGCTTGCGACAAATTTAGCGGCATTATATTTTTTCAAGTTTCAGATTGATTCAGAGATCTTAAAAGACAATTTCGTTCACTTTGGAGTCTTCTTCCTTCTATCGCAATGGATGTTTGTTTCGCTTCAGGAAGTGTTGTTTGAAAACTCACTGGGTAAACTCTTTTTCAATCTCGAGTTCAAAAGAAATCATGGCTCTTTGATGCTGCGATCGATCCTGTTCATGGGCGGGTTACTGTTTTTCGGCATGGGCCTTTATTTTAGACCCCAAGACCGACTGGGCGAACTCCAAATCAAATCCTCAAACAAAGACTCATGATCAAGTCGAAGATTCTTTCAGCAAAAAAGCTTGCGGCCCTTTTAAAGAAAAACAAGCGTAAGAAAGTCGTATTCACCAATGGATGTTTCGACATTCTCCATGCCGGACACGTCACCTACCTCGAGCGCGCAAGAAAACTAGGCGATATCCTGATCGTGGCTTTGAACAGCGACGAGTCGACCAAACGACTGAAAGGCCCCACCCGCCCAGTAAATCCACTTGAAGACCGCCTGAAAGTCATTGCCTCACTCGAAAGCGTTTCGTATGCCACCTGGTTTGGCGAAGACACACCGCTCGAATTGATCAAAAAAATCTTACCCGATGTGCTGGTCAAAGGCGGCGACTGGAAAGCAAAGACGATCGTGGGTTACGCCGAAGTCACTGCTCGTGGCGGAAAAGTAAAGTCACTGCCGTTTCTGGATGGCAGAAGTACAACGAAGGTCATTCAAAAGATCAACGCGAACGAATCTGCTTCGAGCTAATTAAATACATTCGATTTAAAAGCACTGCTTGGTTGGAATAAATACTAGATCAAAATATTCCCTTCAGTTAATATCTGCGCATATCACCCTAGGAGTCATATGTTTTCCCAAATGCGCTTGATCCTTATTCTTACGCTCTTCATCAGTTCTATCAGCACCCAGGCTGATGAAACCCACCTCGGACACCGTTTCGGTCTCGGAGTATATGGCGGAGCTTCGATTCCAACTGCTTCTTCTATCTTTAAAGGCACCACCAGCACTGGCTACGCAGCAGGCGGACAACTTGTCTATTATATTACCGATGCCCTCGGCCTCGATCTCGGTTGGGATCACATCGCATTTTCACAAAATCAAGGAAACACCGTGGCTGATAACATCGGTGGAAACATTCATTACCGCATGCTCGACACTTCGGTTTTTACTCCGACCATTGGTGGAGGCGCGGGATACGGAATGACTTCGAATTCACAGCAAGGTGTTTTTAACTTTAATAACATTTGCATCAACGCCCAAGCCTCGCTCGATTACTCACTGACCCCGGATTGGATCTTAAGCCTGGGCGCAAAGTACTTCTGGTTTTTTAATAGTAACACCACCAATTCAGATCGATCGTTTGACGTAAATGCGTTCGTTCCTGCACTTGGACTGACGTACTACTTTCAACCCAAAGCGGCACCCACACCGGTTCCGACTCCAGCTCCAACACCAGTCCCCACCCCAGAGCCCACACCTCAGCCAACACCTGAACCTACTCCAGCGGCTACGCCCGCCCCCGTGGTCGAAGCAGATCCATTTCTTCAATGTCCGAATGCACCTCCGGGAACCAAACTCAATTCTGCTGGCTGTCCGGTCGGCGAAAAAATCGAGATTCGCCTGAAGGTCGAGTTTCCGAATGATCAAAGCATTATTCTTAGAAAATATCATGCCGAATTGAAACGAGTCGGAACGCTCCTTCAAAATCACCCCGATATCGAAGTGCAGGTGCAAGGACATACTGACAATAACGGATCTGATGAATACAACCAGAACCTATCGGAAGCACGCGCTCATGCGATCCAGAAATACCTGATCGAGAAATTCGATCTGAAACCTGCTCGCGTTAGTGCGATTGGTTTTGGCGAAAAACGTCCGATTGCGAGCAACAAAACTGCGAAGGGTCGGCAAAAGAATCGTCGAGTCATCGGTGTTTTTAGTACAACTCAATAATGTGTTTTAATAGTTGATTGAAATCAGCAAACCCTTTTAATAAAAGACTTTACCCTCAGGCAAACGTCGTGTTTTCCAGCTTCCGGCATCCTGCCTCGCTGGATTCGGGTAAAGTCTTTTATTGAAAGGGGCTAATTTCATCAACCCTTAAGGAACCTTTTGCGTTGATACTTTGGGCGTCAGTGGGATATTATAAGCCCATGAAAAAAATTGCATTGGCCCTGGTCCTTTTATTTTCAACTCCAACTTTCGCTGACACCTACGAGCACGGTGACACCATCATCGGGCATATTTCGTTCAACGATAAAATGAACTCGGCGCAAGTCGAAGAAGTCGGTAAGCAGATTCTGAAAGACGACACTCACTTCACTTCGATGGCAGTGGTCGGCACCGGGCCTCACGAGTGGGGACTCTATTTTCGCTATACTAAAAACGAGAAGATTACCACCAACGCCGGATTTTCGAAATTCTACCAAGATAAGATCAAAGCGATTTCAACCGTGCATGGCTTTGGAATTTCATGCAGTGATGGCGTCGTGATTCTGAAATAATCATTCTTTCGATAGGCGTTTTAGCAGCACCAAGGTCTCGAAGTGTTCCGTGTGAGGAAATAGATCGAAGATTTGTATTTTTTCGATTTGGTAAAGAGTCGAAAGAACCTTCAGATCCTGAGCAAGCGATTCGACCGAGCAGCTTGAGTAAATGAAGTGTTCGGGGAGTAGGGCTTGAAGCAAACCCACCGCTTCTCCGAGGCCACGACGAGGGGGATTGACCAATACCAAATCGGGTTTGAACTGAAGCGCAATCGGATTAACCCGAGTGGCATCCGCACATTCGAATCGAAGCGAATTCAAACCAAGTTCTCTCGCAGTCTGATTCGCGGTATCGACCGCATTGTGATTGAGTTCGATGCCTAATATTTCTGGCACTTGCTGTGCCGCGGAAAAACTGAAAGCACCCTGGCCGCTATACAGTTCAAGCATCTTTTTTGAACCGACTTCGCCAATCCATTCTGCGGCTGTTTGATAGAGGCGAACCGCAACCGCTGAGTTGGTTTGTACAAAAGCTTGCGGCGAAAGCCTGAGCGTTAAATTTCCGAGCTGATACGAAATATGCCTTTCGTCCGAGATAAAAATTTCCTCAGGTCCTTCGAGGATTGCGTGAGGAATAGGCTGAATATTTGCACTTAAGCACACCACTTCCGGAAACCGAGCCTGAAACGCCGGCAGCATCTTCTTAAGACGGGATACACATTCTTTCGAGCGAAGCACAAAACGGAGATACAGTTGGTTCGCTTCTTCTGAATAGTAGAGAATGATACCCTTCAGTTCTCCACTCTGTGCGCTGATTTGATAAGGAATGAGATTGAACTTTTGAATCCACTCGGGCAATGCCTGGATGACCTGATTGAGCTTGGGATGGTGAATCGGACAGTCGAGCAGTGCTCGTCCTTGATCTAATTGAGATTCGCCGGCAAGACCGATCATCGGCGCACCCACCGTTCCGGTCACCACCATTTTTGCGCGATTCCGAAACCCTTGAAGCGGTGAACGTACGGATTCTTGAGGCGAAAGCGCTGAAACAAAAGAAAGCGCAGCAATTAACCGTTCTTCTTTGCGTTTGAGCTGAAGCGGATAAGGGGATTCAATTTGACTACAGGATTTGCATAGGCCGGAATTAAAGTAGGTGCAAAAAGACTGCATTTTTTAGCAATCCTTTTTACCGAACATCAATCTTTGCCGTAAACGCGAGTTTTGCGGGTTTCTTTGTAGCCCACTTTATCGAACCAAGCGACCGAGCAAAGAGAAACTCCGTAAACCATCCAAGCAAAGAACATCACACCGCGTGGAATGTCTGCTGTCAGATATCCGCGGAATGAAGGAGCCATGAGGTTGGTGATGAACACCCAACCGAAGGCTCCCCAGGTTACACCCATACCGAGTAGACCCTTACGATCGTTGACTCCGGTGAAGTGAGCATAAACGATGGCTAGAAAAATCATGAGGATGAAAAACACGACGGTTCCGAGTGCAAGCCCAGGCCCCATTCCGTAAGTCATCGCAGCACCGCCCATGAAAGGAAGTGCAGCAATTTTCATAGGAGCAAGGATGTCGCGACCGGTAGCGGCGCAATAGATCATTCCGAAAATCAGCATCATGACGCTGGCAAAGATTCCGGCGAAAAACCCGGCACGGATACGTTCAGCTCGGAAGGTATTCCACATTTCTACGAGATTGAACTCGCCTTCAATAGTGTCAGGATCAAAATTACGTTGTTTGAGTGGATTCATAGATAACCCGAGGTTACCAAGAAACCCTGTGCTCGACAACTATTTATGGGCAGGCATTTGAGCGGGCATTTGGGCAGGCAATCCTGCAGGAGCCGAAGCTGGCTGGCGAGTATCCGGAGCACTTTGTGGCGCTTGCATACTCATATTTGCAGCTGAATCTCCATTAGCACCCTGATCATGCGTGAGCTGACCTTCGGGTTGATAGTAGAGGAAAAAGCCTGCATAAATTTTATTTGGGTCTTTGATCAGCTGGCGGTTATTTTCCCACAACTTCTTCCATTTATGGGATGAACCATAAACATCATGTGAAATCGTTCCGAGAGTATCGCCGTGTTTGATCAAATAGCGTTCACCATTGCGCTCGATCTGAACCATGCCCGCACCATTCAGTGCCAGATGGGTTCCAGGAGGAATATGATTCGGATCCTGAATGTTCGCGCGATTGGCTTCTAAAATTTCTTTCCAACGATAGAGATCGCCATATTGCTCAAACGCAATCTTCATCAAGGTGTCGCCATGTTTCACAGTATATTGCACGCCTTCACCTGAAGCAGGCATGTCGGCAACCGGCGCATCCATTTTATGTTTCTTATGTTTCTTTACTGGCTGCTCTTCTACCGGAGCTGCATCCATCGACGCCATCGGAGCAGGATCGCTCACAGGTGCCGCCGCTGAATCTACCGGAAGATCGAGTGAACCTGCTGCAACTGCAGCGGGAGCACTATCGGTAATCGGCGCACTGGCCAAAGCATTTTGATCTGCAATCGGAGCTTGAGCAACCGCATCGCCTGCAGGAGGAGGCGTTTCATTCATGCCTTCTACCGGAGGTGCCGGCGGTTCTTCAGCCAAAGTATCAACTGGAGGTGCTCCATTTGCTTCAGGAGCTGGAGGTGCCGCATCTGCTACTGGCGGAACCGCGTCTGCTGCTGCATCTGGCGCAGGAGCTGCGTCCGGTGCCGGTGCTGAATCTGCTGCTGCAGTTTCTCCCGGTGCGCCTGGCGCTCCTTCTTCATCTACTTTAGAGTGCGAGCACGCGGAGAGTAATGTCAGTGCAAAGAGAAATGCTCCAGCCTTCAGTTTGAAATTAAATTTTTGGTCCATAATTGGCCTCCAAACATCCTGTCGGAAACCGTAGCTATTTTCTTTAGTTTATTCTTGACGGTTAGGGCGTCCTTTTTATGGCGCACGGCAATAAAACAAACCAAAGAAGACCAATTACCTGAAATTATTGAATAAAAAGATCGCGCTGGTCGAGACAACTCGAGACCAAACCGCAGATGTGATCGAAATCCTTAGGGTTTGCCACAAAATCGAGGCCATCGCTCTCGACCACCAGCTTTCGGCCAATGTCATACCGGCCGATCCAATCATCGTAATAGCGATTCAGATTAGAGAGATAATCCTCGGGCATATCCTGCTCATAATCACGGCCTCGCTTTTTGATTTGTTCCTTTAAGCGCGGAAGCGACTTTCTGAGGTAAATCATCAGATCTGGCGCCTGAAGCGGTTCCGTAACCACATTATAAACCTGAATATAGTTCTGATAATCACGCTCTTCCATCAGCGATTTTTCGAAGAGATTTCTCGCAAAAATATTCGCATCTTCATAAATCGTACGATCCTGAATCGCACTCGAATGTCCGCCCACGATGGTTTGATGAGATTTAACCCTATGAGTCATGAAGTAGATCTGAAGCGGAAAACTCCAGCGCTTCATGTCAGTATAAAAATCCGCAAGGTACGGATTGTCACTTACAGACTCAAAATGCGCTTCCCATTGAAAGCGGTCTGCAAGCATCTGAGTAAGCGTGGTTTTGCCTGTTCCAATGTTCCCGGCCACGGCGATAAATAGCTTTTGGCTTGTCACGTTGTATTACCCCCCAAAGAGTTTTGTCATTTCTAGGCCAAGGTCCGACAACTGTCTAGTCCAAAAAATCGGTTTTGACGCAAGGCCAAATAGTTTGACTTAAGTCCCTAAAGACAATAAACCCAACCCGCTTAAAAAAATGAGGGGGGAATTCATAAAATGAATCCAAAAACTGTATTGCAACTAAAGAACGAGCTGCTCACGAAACGTATTCACCTATTCAACATGCAAGAACTGAATAAAAAAATCGAAGGAGATCAAGATGCTTCGAAAGACCTGCTGGATCGCTCGGATGCCGAAGAAGCGTGGTTTACCAAAGAACGCATGAGCCAACATTGGAACGTAGAACTCAAACAAATCGAGGTCGCCCTTCGCAAAATCGAAGATGGCTCCTTCGGTGAGTGCGATGAATGCGGCGATGAAATTCCAATTAAGCGCCTTCGAGTCAGGCCCGACGCCTGCTTGTGTTTGAACTGCCAAGAATCAGTAGAACGCGCCAACGGTCCATCACGCCGAGCACCCGTTTCTTCGAATTCAGGGCTTGGGTTGGTTCAGTAATTTCTGAGTCTCGGCCTTAATCGTTTCGTAAGTAAAGAAACCTACCCAGAAGTATTGCGAACGCTTTGCTTCTGCTTGCAAACCTTGGTTGAATTTCTCGGGCTCCTTCAAATTTTTCTGAAGTTGCTCGAGAAATGCGGCCTTTTCGGCAGGACTCAGCGTACGTTCCTTTAAATACCACAAAAGCACCGACGACCATTGTGGGTGCTCTTTTAAAAGTTTGGCTTGAATCGCATTCAATTCAGATAACCGATTGAGCTTCGCAAGCGCCATGAGCCACCACACAAATGGGTTTTCATTCTTGTTCACCACTTCTTTTTGAGCTGAAAAAATTCGAAACGCTTCTTTGTAGATTTCATCGCTTTCATCATCCGTCTCAGGAACATCAAGCTTCAATCTCGCAGCATAAATCTTCAGTTCCGCCGCATTCGGCATGATCTCGCTTGCGAGCTTAAGGTGCTCCTGGGCTGCACTTTTTTTATTCAGAATCACTTCGACCTCGGTTAAACGTACGAGCGCTAGACCCTGCCCGGGTTCTTTGACCAACACTTGCTCCAGGCGTTCCTTGGCCTCGACAAAGTGATTTTCTGAAATCAGCCGAATGGATTCATAATAAAGATTGGCGGTTTCTTGGCTGAAAAACTGCGTGGCAGCCAACTCCCGGAGCTTGACGGCCCTTTCGTCCGTGCGCTTCTCGATCAGGGCATTGAGTGTGGCGACCGCCTCACTTCTCCGTTCGAGCGACAGGCAGGCCTTGGCCAAGATCAGATCCTGTTCAAAATTTTGACCCTCTTTGGGCTTCAGCAGAAGGACCAGGCTCGGCCAATCCTTCTTTTGCAACGCTTCGGACATCTGGGAGTCTAAACTGGCCGCAAGCGCATGCATCGGCAGAAATCGGGTTTCTCCGCAAAATAAAAGCAAAATCAGTGCAGCTTTTCGAAGCATAGGCTACCATTATAGTAGCTTGAAATTGATATTCTTCATTCTTTTTCTCACGGTTTCTGCCCAAGCTGAGATTCTACCCGATATTGATACCCATCAATTCGGGGCGACTCCCATTCAAAAAAGCGACTCAGGTCGCATCTATCTCTTTGAGACTGCTGCACAGGATATTCCGAAGACCGGAAATCTGGTCATGGTTCAGGCGCAAAAAAAACCCGTCATGGCATTCAGGGTTCTGAAGACCGATCCTGCAAATTCGCAATTCATCGGTAAAAGAGTCAGACGCTACGACCAGGTCGGCGAACTGACCTTAAAGCACTCTTACAATTGCATCGAAAAAATTTCTGATCTCGTCGCCGCCCCTCCGGGAATTACCGAGGCTCCGATTCCCGAAGCAGCACCTCCGCCGTCGCCCAACGAGGGCATGCCACCTCCACCGGGCGCGCCACCTCAATCGATGGCTCCACCCGCAAGTCAGGATGATGAGCTCGATGCCAAACCCGAAAAACGTTCCGGCGGAAAACTCGACGTGAATGATTTTGACGACGAACTCGACACCAGCACTTCTCCGGTCAATCAAAAGAAGAAGGTCGATGACGAATTCACCGATGAGGACGAGAACGCAAACACAAAATCCGCATTCGAGATTGATGAAGCCCATCGGATCAGCCCGTTTCGCAATATGATCACGGTGCAAATCGGCCAGTACAAAAACATGTCGAACTTCAGTCTCGGTAATGGCGAGGGGGAAAGCGGCATGGGCGTCTTTTATTCGCGGGCATTTGCACAAGACGTTTTTGTAATGGCGCGTGCACCGCAAGACGCACTTTCACTCGAAATGGGTTTTGAATACTATCGCCGAATCAACTTCGATCAGGCCAATGATTCTTATACTTTGGTTCCGCTGATCGGGGCCCTTCGCTACGACCTGCACTTTACCAGCAGCATCAGCATGTTCGGTCTATTCGGATTTCAGTACAATTGGATTTCGGGCTCAGTCAACCCATCAGATGCGACCATTGCCAAGATTCAAGGACCTCAACCTGACCTCGGAATTGGGGCCTTGTTCAACATAGGGCCTCAGTGGTACGTTCGACTGGATCTCGGCCTCGACCGAATGGCGATAGGCTTGTGCGTAAAATGGTAAACCAAAAAAATAGATTTAAATTCTCTACCCTGATTCTCGTCGGGTTCTGCTGCCTATCTTCTTGCGGAGTAAAGAAACCGCCGCGTCCCGCCTATTCCTTTCCGGTCGGTATTCATGAAAATTCTCCGAGTCCAACTCCCACGAGCACACCCTCAAAATGAGCCAAGTCATCATTCGTAAGAAAGCGCCCTCGAATTACCGCCTTTTTGCCATTTGCCCGGGTGGTCTCGATCAGATTTTAAAAAAAGAAGTCGAGGCTCTCTCGGCACCGATTCTCGATGTGTATCCGGGGGGAGTCGAGTTCGAAGGAAATCTAGAGCTCGCTTACCGTGCATGCCTTTCTCTGAGAACTGCCTCACGCGTACTTCTGATGCTTCAAGAATCGAAGAAGATTTTTCAGCCGGATGATTTGTATGCTGCGGTTAAACTCGTAGATTGGCCACGCGTTTTTTCGCCCAACTGTACATTTGCCGTCTATTTTACCGAGACCCAAAAAAAAGGCCGACGAGAAAACGTGAACACCCAGTATTGGGCACTGAAGGCCAAAGATGCGATTGCAGACCGCTTTATGGAGCGCTATGCAGAGCGCCCGAATGTCGATCGAGCAGATCCGGATATTACCGTGCGTTTGCACCTTCATGATCAAATTCTAAAAATTTATCTCGACCTCTCTGGCAATAGTCTTCATGAACGCGGTTACCGCGTTGAAGTCGGTGAAGCGCCCATCAAAGAAAATCTGGCCGCAGGACTCTTGTTACTCGCGGGCTGGGATGTTGCCGCCAAAGAAAAAACACCGCTACTCGATCCGTTTTGTGGTTCCGGAACCCTCCTCATCGAAGCCGCACTCATCGCGACCAACACCGCACCCGGCTTACTTCGCCATCGCTTTGGTTTTTTCTCGTGGCGTGATCACCAACCCAAACTTTTTGAACGCGTCAGCGAAGAACTTAAGGCAAAACGCATACTCGATCCGGCAGAACTTCCGATGATCTTTGGCTCGGATGCGAGCCTCGATATGATCCGCATTTCTGAAAAGAACTGCGAGCGCGCGGGCATGGCCGAATTCATCAAACTGACCCAAGCCCGTTTCGAAGAGACTGAAGCGTTTCAACGAAAAGGCTTGATCGTCACCAACCCTCCTTATGGAGTCCGACTGGATGAAGCCGAAGCCCTGGTTGCGGTCTATCAGGCCATGGGTTCGACCTTAAAGCACAAATACAAAGGATGGACCTGCGGAGTGATTACTTCAGAGCCCAAACTGCTTCATGCGATCGCGCTTAAACCGTCTAAAAAGTGGGTGCTGCATAACGGCGGACTCGAGTCGATCTACAGCTTGCTTCAAATGTATTAAGTTGACCATTTAGGTCAATTGATGTAAATTACCCCTAATCATGAAAGACTCTTGGAGTAACAGAATTTGGGTAAAGGCAGCCGCGATCGGATCGGGCTTATCCATCTTCATCATGCTCTTTAGCCCTTCAGCTGATGCGGCCAAGCCCTGCTCGCAAATCACTCCAGCCGATCACCTTAAGTTTGGAATAGAGTGTGTCACTCCAAGCGGAAAAATTTTTAAGCGCGTCAAATACGAAGATTTCGAAAACCATTCGTGGGAAGACCCGGACGGCATTGTGTGGAGCGGAGTGATGGCAGCTACCGATAACACCGTGGTCGATCAAGAGAAAGAAATCTACAAGGCCGATCAAGAGTGCGACGATTACGCAGGCTATCTGCCCACCGAAGAAGCCATGTACCGGTTACTCAGTTTCTTTATTAAAAACAAAAAAAGTAGCATTACCAAAATCAATGTCAGTGATATCGATTGGGCCAGCTATTTTGCGATTTTTCCGAATTCCGCTCATTACGGCTTTTGGTTAAGGTCTGAAGAATCGACCGAAGAGGGCGATTCTCTCTTTTTTGCAGTTCCCTCGATTGTTAAAGGCGAGGGCCGGTATCTGAATGAATGGGGAAACATCCGCCAATTATTCGGAAATTCAGACGAAACACAAAAGCGCGGGGTTCGATGCATGTCTCGAGACCCTAATCCGACGATCGAGCAAAGTGCCGCCGTGTTGCAAGAAACTGTACCCACCAAACTACTGGAAGACTTAAAGACTCATGAGTGCAAAGACGTGAATGGCGACCTCAAGGACTTGCTTCCGAATCTCTCTTTGTATTACGCCCAGAAGAAATACATTCCCCAAGCCCATCTCAAGTTGCACCGTAACGGCTTTTTGTGTTTTTACAACCAATCGTTCGGGGGCAGCAGTTACGCCTTTGATAAAGAAATTGTTATCAAAAACGGGGATCAAATCTCTTTCGATGGGGGTTACGGTTTTAAGGGAGATTCAGAGCAGTTTAAAATCGATCCCAAATATCCCTGGATTTACCAAAACATGGCCCAAGACAGTTATCGACTTTTGCCAAACAATGGGATTAGAGCAGGCGACCTGGTGTTTTTTCCGCTGGTAAAGTCGAACGAATATTTGATCGGAAAGTTTACCGGTAGCAAGGGAGATCCAGACGTTGCCCACGCAGTTGCCGCACCCGAATTTTTTATTGTGGGCATTTACTTCGATGGAAATGATTGACCGCAATGATGCCAAGCTTTCGATGGCTCCGCGTCTACAGATCTGCATCATCATTTTAGTCACTGAATCTAAGGATTTATATATTTACACATCGTCGATTTAACTGTATTTTATATCCAAATTCGGGGTTGTTAAAAAGCTGCTTATATACCTGTAAAAACAGATAAAATATAAGATAAAATTCTTAAAAACCCCGCTCATCAAAACTGGAGATAAAAATGTCGAACAATGGATCTCATCCCCGTTACAGTGCTGTTGAAACCGTGACTTCCCGCAAACCCAAATACGTAGAAGCCCCGAAGGATGAGAAGGGCAATACTCTAAAAATTTCAGACACTTTTGGAGTGAACACCTTCAGCCTGAAACAAATGAAGCAAAAGCTTCCGAACGACATTTACAAACGCCTGATTCAAACCGTTCAAACCGGCAGCAAACTCGAACTCGAAGTGGCAAACGTAGTAGCTCACGCCGCTAAAGAATGGGCACTCGAGCACGGAGTCACTCACTACTGTCACTGGTTTCAACCCCAAACCGGAACGACCGCAGAAAAGCATGATAGCTTTCTCACTGTCGATAGCAGCGGACTCGCAATCGAGCGATTCTCTGGTTCACAACTCATTCAGAGCGAGCCCGATGCATCGAGCTTTCCATCAGGCGGAATGAGAACCACTTTCGAAGCCCGCGGTTATGCTGCGTGGGATCCCACGTCTCCGATTTTCATCTCTGAAACCGGTTCAACCAAAGCCCTGTGCATTCCCTCGGTTTTCATCAGCTATCACGGCGATGCGCTCGATGAAAAAACAGGCCTCCTTCGTTCTAACGAAGTTCTTTCTGACCGCGCTTGCAAACTTTTAACCCTGCTGGGCGATAACGCAAAAGCGATCACTACCAACCTCGGGCCCGAGCAAGAATACTTTTTGATTGATCGTGCGTTCTACGCACTTCGCCCAGACCTGATCATGTCAGGCCGCACGCTGGTGGGCGCCCGCCCTCCAAAAGGCCAACAACTCGAAGACCATTACTTCGGAAGCATTCCAGCCCGCGTTCTTTCTTTCATGGCGGAATCAGAATATGAATTGGTCAAACTCGGAGTGCCGGTCAAAACCCGCCACAACGAAGTTGCCCCAATGCAATTTGAGTCGGCTCCGATTTTCGAAGAAGCAAACGTGGCAGTTGATCACAATCACGTCACCATGGAAGTACTTCGCCGAGTGGCCAAGCGCCACGACTTCGAAGTTCTGTTTCATGAAAAACCATTCGCTGGAGTAAACGGAAGCGGAAAACACAATAACTGGTCGATGACCGTTTCTGCAGGAAGCCCTGAAGTTGAAGGCATCAATCTGCTCGAGCCAGGTAAAACTCCACATCAAAACCTGCGTTTCTTGCTCGTGTTAATGGCAACCCTCAAAGGCGTAAACAAACACGCAGGATTACTCCGCGCCGGAATCGCGTCTCCAGGTAACGATCATCGCCTGGGTGCAAACGAAGCCCCTCCTGCGATCATTTCAGTATTCTTAGGCAACATGCTCGATAACATGCTGAATGAAATCGAAAAAGATACTCACAAAGATCTGAATTACACTGAAGCAGTCATTAAGCTTGGCGTAAATCGTTTGCCTACGGTTCTTAAGGACAACACCGATCGTAACCGTACTTCGCCATTTGCTTTTACCGGCAATAAGTTCGAGTTCCGCGCGGTCGGAGCTTCCGCTTCTTGCGCCTTTCCGGTAACCCTGCTGAACTGTGCAGTCGCAGATGGAATCGCCGAGATTACAGAAGCACTCGCAGCTAAAATGAAGACCACCAAGTCTAAAGAAGAAGCGATCTTCGCAGTGGTTAAAGAAGCGATCAAAGAAACCAAAGCCATTCGTTTCGAGGGTAACAACTACTCTGATGAGTGGGTAAAAGAAGCTGATCGCCGTGGGCTTCCGCACCTTAGAACGACACCTGATGCGCTTCAACAAATCGTTTCTGAAAAATCGATCAAACTTTTGTCTAGCCTGGGCGTTTTCAGCGAAAACGAAATCAAAATGCGTTACCACGTTCGTATCGAGAACTACAATAAACGCGTACTCATCGAAGCCGACTGTCTGCAATCGATTGTCGAAACGCAAATTCTGCCAGCTGCATATCAGTATGCAACTATCTTGGCAGAAGGCGTTGCCGCATCAAAAGCGGTTGGACTTCAGGCTCCACAAACCGATGC
>CAIKYX010000044.1 GCA_903831745.1 Oligoflexia bacterium | reverse complement strand
GGCCCTTGCCAAAAATTGCTGAAGACCCTTCATTCCGACAACAGCTTCATGCTGATAAACATTTTTCTCTTTACCATCCCAGACTCGATTAAATCGATTTTCATTTACGTCAAATCCCAACCAATGCGTAAATAAGTCTCCTTCTAAATTCTTTCGATGAGACCCAAGATCGACTTCGTCGGTGATTATTTTTTGACGCTCTCCCTTCCCCCTTATTCTCTCAGTCGTCTTATACCTCTGGATTCGACGGGTAGCCCATTTAATCGCATAAAATGGTGCGCCGTAGAGGAGAATTTCGTGACCTGATTTCAGGGCGTCCACAAAGCTGTGCCGGACAAAATCGCATTTCCATGTTTTGTGCAGAACACCAAGCTCGTCACTTTCATCGACCTCCAAATCATCCCCGAGAGTTATGTAACTTGAGGGTTCGCGGTAATTTCTGGACCATGAGAATTTAAACCCATCGCAGGGGAAAATTGCATAGAGTCCCTTTTGAGGGTTTTCTTCATCATATTCGATAACGCGCTTCACCAGTTTCATGTCGGCAGACATGATGGCTGAATTGGAAAACCTTGCGGACAGTCCATTCTGTTCCATCCATTTTGACGCGGGCGTCAATTCAGAGAAAAGTTCAAAAGTTTGAGGTGATTCTTTACAGCCAGCAGCATCGAAATATCCGAATTCATCGTGATCATTGGTCGCATAGAAAAGCATTTCTTTCGCCTCTCTTGCATACTTCAGATATGTGCTACAGTCTCGTTCAATAAGAGGTAGCATCTCGAGTAATTTGGGAGGCGTGCCTTCTAGGGTCTTATCACCAACATCGTCTTCAACCCAAGAAACTGGCTTAAAACTAGACCAATCGCGTTCAGCTTGGTTTCCAGGATTAACGGGCTTACGCACAAACATATACGACAAGTAACCCCACATGATTGCGTAGCTGCCTTTTGCCAATTTCAAGGCAATTGGATCATCTCGAACACTGAGCAGCAGTTCCTTTTTAATTGATGTCGGATCACGTCTGGCATTCAGTAGATGCTCCATCTTACGGTTAAAAACTTCCGGCTGAAGCACAACAATAAGATGGGCGTCCTCATCAATCGCACGGTCGATTGCCGCTTCCAAAACTGGAAATTCTTTGGCATTCCTGGCTGCAGAAATGTTTGGCCACTTTTCCACATCAAAAACTTCGAGAAGTTCAGCATTCGGATGGAGTTCGAGCCTGGATTTCACCCATCGCTTTTGAGTGACCAGATCAGCGATCTCTGCATCCTCTTGATCACCGGACCTACGTGGTGGCGTTTCGATGGTTTGGTAATAGGCGATGAATCGATGTTTCCCCATCTGAACCGCTCCAATCACAGGTAAGATTCATTCAATTTTAGAAATCTTATTCTCTCGAATTTCCTGGAAATCTCAAGGGTTCAGACAAAGGGTCGAGAAAAATCTTTGCAGCCGACAGTTGGCATCAAATGAATGCTATATATTGTTGAAATCGAGCGACGGCACGGAATCAAATCCGAACGCTGCCACTTGATGATGATCGTCGCCAAATTCGGACAATTTCACCATTGAATGCCCATTAAATTTGGTGACTTTAATCCTCTAGAAAAATAATTAACTAAGTTTTTCAGCAACTTACAGAAAAGTCCGGTGCAGCCGACTAAACCAGGCTTTCACCTGCTGTATATTGTTGAAATCGAACGACGGCAAACACGCCAATCGTTCAACCCCAAAAAATTAGCAAGCCAATTTAGACCACGCAATTGCCGTGTGCTGAACGCATGCCTTTTTTGGGGAATCACAACTCGGTTACCAATGAAAGGAACCAAAAATATGAAAAACGTGAAACGCACCGTGCGTAAAATTAAAGTTATTGTTTTTGCGAATGATAACGAAATTCAACAAACAACATACACGTCTGATTTGGGCGTGCGTGTTGTTGAATACAAAAGATACGTTGCCGTTAGCACCAAGGTGGTTGTTCTCCCGAACAACCACCGCCCTGGTGGGTATCTCAATGATAATGAAATCACCAAAACTAAGAAATTTAACCCACCCCACGATTATAGAAACCCACCCAAGAACAAGCTTGATGTTCGGGTAAGAGGCCAGAAACAATCAATGGTCTAGATCCATACAATTTCTAGAATTTTATCAACAACATAAGGAAATATTAAAATGAATAAACGGTTTTTGAATTTAAAAAAGTTGGCTTCAATCGCTTCAGTGGTTTTCGCTGAGTATCACCGGGCTGTTGAAACCGCCAAGCGTTCGACCGAAGGCAAGGGCATGGACTGCACCAAATCTGCTTACGCATTCGGAATCGAATGCAATGCGAATTTAGCGGCATTCATCGAATTGCTTGAAACCGAGGGGGTG
>CAIKYX010000043.1 GCA_903831745.1 Oligoflexia bacterium | reverse complement strand
TGCAACTGGAATCAAGAGAAATAAACGTACGAAGCTAAATGGCGAAGGAAGTATCTACTTCAACAAAGTGCGAAAAGTATGGACAGCAGCCTTTTACGATATTTACGGAAAGCGCCGAGTTACCTCATTTAAAGAGCGCGATGATGCTGTCTACTGGATTGAAAAACAAAAGGAAGCACGTGATCGCGGAGAAGGAATTTTTCCAAAGCACCCAAAACAAACCGTAGCTGAATTTCTCCAAGAATGGCTCGTTCGTCGAGTCCACCAAGTTCGACCAAATACATATCGAGCATATGAACAGACAATTAAGCATCGTATCAACCCACATATTGGCCACCTCAATGCAGCAAAACTGAGACCAATTCTTATTGAGGAGATGATTGGGAAACTCATCGAGGCGGATTACAAAGCCGGATCCATAATCGGTGTAGTACGCGTTCTCTCAAAAGCTTATAACGATGGGGTGAGATTAGATTTGGTTCCATCGAACCCAATGAAAAAAGTTGAAGTTCCAAATCTCAAAAGTGTTCCACTTCCAGCTATTCCTTGGGATGAGGTCGGAAAACTCTATAAGGCTGCTGAATCTAATCCCTATGACCTTGCAAGATTAGTTCTTGCTGCTGAAGTTGGGGAGCGACCAGGTGAGGCTAGAGGCTTCAAATGGTCAGATTTAGATGAGGTGAATTCAACAATTCATATTAATCGACAGGTAATTCGCGTGAAGGGAGAAGGCCTCAGATTCAGTGACACCAAGATTCCTCAGAAATTCCCCGCCTACATTACGCCGCGGGTCATGAAGATTTTGCAATCTTATAAGCGTTACCAGCAACTCAACAAAGCAAAGTGGAAAATGGACCTAGGTCTCATCTTTCCAAATGCAAAGGGAAACATGATGGATGAAACAAAAGACAAGAAGTGGTTTAAAGATTTATGCGTCGAAGCCGGAATACCTCCTCGATCGCTCTATCAATTACGCAAGAACTGCTTTACGCAACTCATGTCTGTTTCGGATATCGGGACCACTATGGCATTTAGTGGGCACACCCAATCTTCTACACTTATCAATTCCTATATAACCCCTGCGAGTCAGGCAGTTCGAGATGCAGTTCTCAGAAGTGAAGCGACCAATCCTGTACTTAGAAACCAAGGTAATTCGGGGAGAGAATATGCCTAAAGGGAACAAGCGCTATCTATCCTGGATGCTCATCTGGTTCTATATTTAGGACATGACTTTGCGCGAACTTGGACCGTGTGGGAAGTAGTTTTTAACAATGGAACTCCCAAATAAAGAGCATCTCTGGACTTGGGGGATGTCTCTGGGTCTTTACTCGAAGCCTTATCGCCAAACCGGAGGTGTTCACGAGAATACAACTCAAGGTGAAATGATAAATCTCTTCAAATATCACTTAGATATTGAAGATTCTCAGCGAACGCGAATATCCGAAAAATTCGCAGGAGAGGTATTTGATCTTTTAGCAAAAGAGCTTCGTCAAAAGTTTCCTACTTCTTCGAAATTGCCATTTGATGTTTGCCTTGGGCTTCCAGAGAACCGGGGAACTGGTAGGTCACTCCCAAAAAATATTTGCCGAATTTTGTCGGATGAACATAAGTGGTTGCAAGATGGGTTCGAGGGTGTAACTAAAACAAGGTCTGGAGAAATTATCAAGGAAGTTCCTCATGATGAAAGACCCGCAAAAGTTGCAGGTCTCTACGCCATTGACAAGAGCAAGATGCCAACACCTAAGTTCGGGTTTCTTATCATCGACGA
>CAIKYX010000042.1 GCA_903831745.1 Oligoflexia bacterium | reverse complement strand
TTTCTAGAATGACTTTTCGTGGTCGTGGTGTGCTCTTATTCGTAGTTATCGCAACGATGGCTTTCCCAACTTACACAACCCTAATTCCATTATATCGGATCATGGCTGATTTCCATTTAGTAAATACCTACTTAGGAATTGTCTTATGTTACGTCTCTGGATTTCTGCCATTAGCAACCTGGATTCTCTATAGTTATATGCAGAGCTTGCCTTCGGCAATCGAAGAGGCAGGCAAGATCGATGGTGCGAGTAAAATGCAAATATTCCGTTTAATTGTTTTCCCACTTACGCTGCCAGGAATAGCTTCCACGGCGATTATCACTTTCTTATTTGCCTGGGCGCAATTTATCTTTCCTCTCGTACTCTCTAGCGATGACGCAACACAGCCACTTACGGTGATGATTGCATCCATCCAAGGACGACATGTTGCCTCATTTTCTCTACTGAGCGCCGCTGGCGTTCTTGCTTTGATTGTTCCAGCAGTAATAGCGCTAAGCGCGAATCGGTTTATCGTTAGTGGTTTAATCAGCGGAAGTAGCAAATGAAACGGGGAAATGTATGACACGGAAAATATTTACTCTTATTGGTGCTGGAAGTACAGTATTTACGCCTGGCTTGCTAAAGGATTTAGTTAACTCGAAAAGTTCCGATAACTTTGAAGTGAGGCTCTACGACATTAATTATGAATCCGCAGAGATTATGGCTCGCGTGGGTACGCGAATCGCAAGTAATAACGGATCAAAGATGACCGTGACCGCCTTTGCTAACCGTAGAGATGCTATTAAAAATTCTGATTTTATTACTACAACTATTGCCGTAGGTTCCGCTGCTGGCTGGAAAGCAGACCTAGAAATACCTCGCAAATATGGTATCCATCAGACGGTGGCTGACTCTGTTGGACCTGGTGGGGTATTGCGCGCTCTACGTCACATCCCACAGTTAGTTTCGATCGCAGAGGACGTGAGCGAATTGGCACCTAACGCCTGGTTTATCAATTACAGCAACCCATTAACAGCGAATGTGCGTGCAATTTCTAAATACACGGATGTAAAAGTTATAGGACTTTGTCACGGGACTATGCACACTAGGTCAAAATTATTATCCGATTTAGGAATTGAATCAGAAGGAACGCACGCAATATTCGCTGGTATCAATCACTTGTGTTGGTTGATTGACCTTAAGCGTGGATCAAAAAATCTTTATCCAGAATTGATTGCTGCGGTAAAAAAGGCAGCAGGAAATATAAGTTCAGATACAAATCGGGATGAAGGTATCCATTCTCCAGTCTCTGCGGATCTATTTGAAACTTTTGGGTTATATCCTGCTCCCGGAGACCGACATGTGGCCGAATTCTTTAGCGGATATCTAAAACTGCGGGCGAATGGTGACTTAAAGTGGGGATTGCAGGGTGGATTGGATATGACCGAGGAGTACATCGGTCAAAAACATGATTTATGGGAAGAGCTGAAAGGGCAGGCAAGTGGTGTTATGCCAATTGCTGATAGAGACAATCAAGAAGCCGAGAGATTAGTCTCTATTACAGAAGCGCTTATTAGTGGTGAGAATCATCTAGAACTTGCCGTCAACATGCCCAATGAAGGTAAAATCTCTAACTTGCCATCAAATGCGATTGTTGAAGTTCCTGCAATTATTGGTGGCAATGGAATACATGGAATTTCTATTGGGGTACTGCCTGCAGGAATTGCGGCAGTTTTGACGCAGCGGATTCACCAACAAGAAATTACGGTCGAAGCAGCTCGCACGGTTGATCGCCGGTTGGCAATTCAGGCTTTGTATATGGATCCCTTAGTGGCAAATTATGAAACCGCAAAAAGTATTTTGGATGATGCAGTCGCCTACGCACCGGAGACCATGTCAGGGTTTAAGGAATGAGCGCGAATCACCCTTCACCCGTAATAGCACTTGACGCGGGCGGAACTCATATAAAGGCAGGAATTTTTCTTAATGGTCAGATTACTGATGAGAGCACTTTTGACACAGAACGAGATCAAGGTCCGGACCACGCAGTTCAACAAATTTTAAGCGCTGCAGAGACAATGCATAAGAGACATCCACATTCATCGGCAGTGGGTTTGGTTGTCCCTGGAGTTGTAGACGCTTTGAACGGGATTGCTGTTTACTCTGAAAATATTCTTTGGCATGATGTAAATTTTGTAAAGTTGTTACATGATAGGACTGGGCTAAATGCTGTCCTTAATCACGATGTTCGTGCAGGAGGATTGGCAGAAGCACACTACGGTAGTGGGGTCGGAGTAAAAGACTTCTTCTTTATGGCGTTAGGTACAGGTATTGCTGGCGCTATTTATGCAAATGGCGAGTTATATGAAAATAGATTCGCAGGTGAAATCGGACATTTGAATGTGAATTCTGGGTACGAGTGTGCGTGCGGACTTACTGGGTGTCTCGAGAGTAATGCTACAAGTCCTTCGATCGCTCGGATCTACCGAGAATTCTCAGGAGAAAAGGTGGCAGGTGCTAAAGAGGTTATTGCAAAATTTCAAGCGGGTGATGAATGTGCAATCGCCGCTTGGAATATTGCCGTTGATGCGATCGCTTTGGCACTTGGGGCATACACCACAATCATGGCACCTAGTTTAATTATCTTGGGCGGCGGGGTTTCCCACGCTGGTGATTTACTGCGGATTCCTGTGCAGGAGAAATTATCAACACTCCTTACATTCCACCCAGTCCCTAAAATCCTTATCACTAACTTGGGTGCCAATGCAGGCATGATAGGAGCCGGGGTTTTAGCTTCAAGGACCTTTCCTTAAATGAATATCAAAATTGCCCAAGCCGATCTTTCAAAAAATAGTGAAGTCTCAAAAATGCTCCTAGCAATATTTACGGCAGAAGCAGATCCAGAAGAGTTTTTAACTCTTGTCACTTGTGTCGAGGCTGGCAAGCAAATTTATTCATTCATTGCACACGCTGAAGGCGGCGCCGTCGGCATTTTGGTCGGAAATACCAATAAAAATGATGGGATCGTCGACATAATTGCCGTGGTAGCGGATTATCGCCAGCAAGGTGTTGGCGCAAAACTTCTAGCGGCCTTTGAAGAGGCCATGCGTAATCAAGGTATATCTCGGATCAAAGTTGGGGAATCGAGGTGTAGTTACATCTGGCCTGGGGTTGACACTCAATATGTATCGGCATTGGTCATGTTCCAACGCGAAGGCTTCACTCGGAATGGCGTTATCTATAATTTAAAATGTAACGCTAAAACCAATCTGGCATTATCAAACCCACAAGGAATTCTTATCCAAGAAATAGAGCTTCCGAATTTACCTGAAGCAACAGCGTTTGCTCGAGAAAAATTTAGTGAAACCTGGGCACGTGAATTGGAAATTGCGGTAAAGAAAGATGATGCAAAAGCCTTCATGGCAATAAGTGAGGGGAAAGTAGTGGGATTTTCTGCTCATTCGGTATATCGCAAATCTTATTTTGGGCCATTGGCTACCGACTCAGAATTTCGTGGCAAAGGTATAGGAGATTCCCTGCTGTGGGCTAGCCTCGACAGTATGAATCAGCAAGGAACTTCGGTTGCAGAGATCAATTGGATTTCTGAAGAATCACTACCCTTTTATGTGAAAACGTGCGGAGCGAAAATTTCTGGCACTTTTATCACTTTAGAGAAAGTCCTTAAGGTCTAAAATGAGTGAAAAAGAGTGGGAATTCAAAGTAGTCAGTTCGCTCTCTAAAACATATCTGGATTCTGGGCCAACATCGGGGTATATGCCAGATATCCATACCGCGTTTGTGGGTGAGGAATACTCGTTTCAGGTTGCGCTCCGCAGAACTTCGAGTGGCAGCCCTACAGTAATTTCTATTGCTGTTGACGAGCGCTCAAGGCCCTTCTCCTCTTTTTCAGAAGTTGTGAGCGTTCCCTGTGATGTAGCTGCCTTTGCCGATCACGACTCTTCGTATGATCGAGATACTCCCGGGATGTATCCAGATTTACTGAAACCTTTATTAAAAGGTCAGTTGACGGTAAGTGACAATAATTGGAGAGCTATCTGGGTTGATTTCACAACCGAATCCCTGAAAGATGCCGGAAAATACACTCTGCATCTGGAAATAATGGGGGAAGAAAGAGAAACTTTACTCGAACATGAATTGCAGATCGAAGTCCTTGAATCAGTGCTCCCACCACTTGGAATAATTAATAC
>CAIKYX010000041.1 GCA_903831745.1 Oligoflexia bacterium | reverse complement strand
GTGTCAGTTCGATGGGCAACGAAGTGGCGACGCTGATAGGCGGGCAGATCTTTAACGCCGACACACAATATCCCACTGAAGGGCATCGCTATTACATTCGAGTGCGTTCTGAAGAAAGTCAGCACGATAGCCTCGAAGATCTGGGACTGGTCTATTTGAGAAACAATCGCGGTAGTTCGGGTGAACTCGTGCCACTGAAGGATGTTTCAAAAATCGAAGAGCAACCGGCCCTTCAGCTCATCTCTCGCTTGAATCGTCAGCGCGCCATTCCGGTGTTTGCAAACGTCGTCGAAGGAAAATCACAACAAGACGCGCTCGAAGCAGTCGAACGGATCAGCAAGGAAGTGCTACCTCCTGGATATCGAATCGTGGTTACCGGAAGTGCGCAGGCATTTCGCGAAGCCTTTTCCGGGCTCATTTTTGCACTCTTACTCGGAATTGCAGTGGCCTATATGGTCTTAGCTTCGCAGTTTAACAGTTTCATTCATCCGGTAACGGTATTGATGGCGCTTCCTTTCAGCCTCTCAGGTGCACTCTTGGCGCTCGCACTGACCCATCAATCGATCAGTCTTTTCAGTATGATCGGACTGGTTCTTCTGATGGGGATCGTAAAAAAGAATTCGATTTTGCTCGTCGACTTTACGAATCAGCAACGAGAAAAGGGACTCGAACCGACCGCTGCGTTGCTTGAAGCCTGTCCGGTACGCTTACGTCCGATTTTGATGACTTCGATTGCGACGGTTGCAGGCGCGATACCGGGCGCCCTTGCGCTGGGGCCCGGCTCAGAAACTCGAATTCCAATGGCGATATCGATTATCGGCGGAGTCAGTGTTTCTACTTTCTTAACCTTGTTTGTGGTTCCGTGCGTTTACAGTCTTCTGACTCGGTTCGAGAAGCCTGATCCAGCAGACGAACCGATCGCGCAGGGTGCGCACCCATGACTCTTTCTGAGTTTTCGATCCGCCGTCCTGTGTTTGCCTGGATGCTGATGGTGGCGATCATTCTCTTTGGAGTGCTCTCGTTTCGAAAACTCGGCATGAGCCAGCTGCCGGACGTTGATTTTCCGGTGGTCAGTGTGTCGTTGAGTTTACCCGGTGCTGCCCCCGAAGTGATGGAAGGGCAGGTCATCGATGTGGTCGAAGATGCGATCATGGAAATCGACGGCATACGCAATCTGACTTCGAATGCCATGATGGGCTCAGGAAACATCTCGATCGAGTTCGAATTGAGCCGGAATATCGACGAGGCCGTACAGGAAGTTCAGGATCGGGTCAGTCAGGTGCGGAACATGCTTCCGATTAACCTGATGGCTCCGTCGGTAAAGAAGAGCAATCCCGAAGATCAGCCAATCATGTGGCTTGCGCTTTCGAACGATGGTTCTGTGTCGCTCATGGACACGATGATCTATGCGCGCAATTACCTCTACAATCAATTTGCGACCGTGCCTGGTGTGGGCGATATCAGTCTCGGCGGTTATGTTGATCCGGCGTTAAGGGTTTGGCTCGATATCAACAAGATGAAGAAGCTCGATATTACTTCAGACGACGTGCTGACGGCGATTCAGGCGGACCATGTCGAAGTGCCTGCCGGTCGGTTAGAGAACTCGAGCAAGGAATACAATGTTCGAATCATGGGCGAAGCGAATAATCCCCTCGATTTCGGAAAGATGGTGGTCAATTCGCGCTCAGGCCTTGGGCCGAATTTCAGGCCGACCCAATTAAATCAAATTGCCACGATCGAAGAGAGTACTGCCGACATTCGTAAGATTTCGCGCTTTAACGGGCGTATGGCCGTTGGATTAGGTATCCAGAAACAACACGGGGCGAATGGCGTCGAGATCGCCGACGGAATTCGAAAAAAATTGGCCGAGATCATGCCAACCCTGCCACCGCAGTTTCAGATTTCGGTCAGAAACGATACCACGCGTTTTATCCGGCAATCGGTTTCGCATCTTAATTTCATGCTGCTGTTGTCGGCGCTTCTGACTTCAATTGTTTGTTATTTTTTTTTGGGTTCGTGGACTTCGACCATCAATGTGCTGATGGCGATTCCCACCTCGATCATCGGAACATTTGCGGCTTTTTTGTTCTTTGGCTTTACGCTGAACACCTTTACCTTACTCGGACTTTCGCTTGCGATCGGTATCGTCGTCGATGATGCGATCATGATGCTGGAAAATATTTCGCGCCACCTCAGTCTGGGTAAAAAACGGAAGGAAGCCGCGATTGAAGGTTCGAAGGAAATTACCTTCGCAGCAATTGCTGCCACGGTTGCAGTCATTGCGATTTTTTTGCCCGTAGTGTTCATGAAAGGCGTCATTGGACGCTATTTCTTTCAGTTCGGAGTCACCGTATCGATAGCGGTTTTATTATCCCTGGTCGAGGCGCTGACCCTGACGCCGATGCGCTGTTCTCGGTACCTGAAGGTCGAAACCCATGCGGGGGGTATGGCTGGTTTTGTCGAAAAGGTATTTGAAAAACTCTCGGCTCGTTATCAACGGGTTTTGGCGGTTTTTCTAAATTATCGATGGACGACCTTGTTTGTTACCTTGGCATTTTGCGCGGGTAGCTTTTACGTATGCAAGACCCTGAATTCGGAATTGATACCCCAGCAAGATCAAGCGCAGCTGATGCTCAGGATTAAAACGAAAGTGGGCTCTTCGATCGAGTTTACGGATTCGAAATTCAAGGAAGTCGAAGCGTTTTTAAAAACAATTCCTGAAGTCGAAGGCGCCTTTACCATGGTTGGAGGCTTTGGGGCCGATTCGGCGAATCAAGGGGCAATTTTTGTTTCGCTTTATGATGCGAGCAAACGCAAGAAGTCGCAGGCGGATTTGATCAAGGAGTTAAGGCCTGAGCTTAAGAAGCGAATCAAGGGGGCGCAGATTAATATTCAGGATCTTTCTCTGCGGGGTTTTTCGCCGGGGCGCGGTTTTCCGGTCGAATTCATCATTCAAGGGCCGGATTGGGAGGTTCTGACCACTCAGGCGAATCGCATGATCGAGGAGATGAAAAAACTCGACACCTTCGCTGATGTAAACACCGATATTCAGCCCGGTATGCCAGAAGTGCATATCATTCCGAATCGTAAGAAAATGTCAGAACACGGGGTGTCTTTGACCACAGTGACTTCGGTAATCAATACCTTGTTTGGTGGAACCCTGATGAACGGACAAACCGAGTATCCCAAAGCGGGACATCGTTACGAGATCGAAGTGAGATTGATCGCTTCGCAACGGGATAAGATACCGGAACTCAGCCAGATTAAAGTGCGAAACAATCGCGGTGAAGTAGTGCAGCTTTCTGAACTGGTCGACATCGAAACGAAGCCCAGTCTTCTTCAGATTTCTCGCCTGAATCGTCAGCGGGCGATAACGGTATACGCGAACCCTGGCCCCGGGCATTCGCAACAGGAAGCCTTGGCCGTGGCCGAGAAGATCGGAAAATCGCTACTCCCTCAGGGGTATCTCTTTAAATTGTCGGGTAACTCGCAGAGTTTTAAAGAATCGTTTCAGAGTCTGATCTTTGCTTTGATCTTGGGTTTGATCGTGTCTTATATGGTACTGGCATCTCAGTTTAATAGTTTCTTGCATCCTCTAGCGGTGTTGATGGCACTTCCGTTCAGTTTTTCGGGCGCATTTATCGGCCTTGCGATTTTTCATCAGTCGATCAATCTCTACAGCATGATCGGATTGATATTGCTGATGGGAATCGTCAAAAAGAATTCGATCTTGCTCGTCGATTTTACCAACCAGAAACGAAGCGAAGGCAAGCGCGTGCGTGAAGCACTGCTCGAGGCTTGTCCGGTTAGACTTCGGCCGATTTTGATGACCTCGGTTGCCACCATCGCGGGAGCTTTGCCTGAGGCTTTTTCGATCGGGCCAGGCGCCGAAACCACAGTGCCCATGGCAATTGCGATTATCGGGGGCGTAATTGCTTCGACGATTCTGACTCTCTTTGTGGTTCCTTGCGCCTATAGCCTTTTATGGACAGCTAAGATCCGTGCCCGTTGGTTTTTTGGCGCTTTCAAGTAAAACTCAAAAATAGACGACAAGGGAGTGTGAAGATCCGCTCTCGAATGATCGTGCTTATGCTGGTTTTTGTCGTACTTCAGCTCCACTGGGAGTGGTACGCGAGCGCGTCTACCTGCCTTACGCCAGAAGATATTTTAAAAATCGTCGTGAATTCAAATGGCGTAAATGTAGAGCATCCGGTTGGCTTTATTCGAGATCGTAATCTTCTCGAATACGTCTGGAGTTTTCCAAAAGAGGTGTCTGAGCGGATTTCTAATATGGGGTCGACTGGGCAGATCCTTGATCTCGGATCGGGTGAATCGATTGCGGCAGAGCAATTGTTTCATAAAGACCTGGCCCAGCTCTATCACACGACCCATGACCAAATGGTGAACCAAGGGGTGTCGATGGTGCATCCATTTGATCCAGCACCGGTATTAAATAAGATTTCTGATAAGAGTCTGAACGGACGCCCGCAAGTAATTGCCGTAACAAAAGATATTGAACGAAAAGTGAATACGGCGGTTTATCAGGAAAAATTAAAAATTATAAGCGGTGATTTTTTTGAAGATATTCCGGATGCAAAATTGGGGCATCCTGATGTCATTCTCGACAAATACGGAGTCTTTTCTTATACCGCCAAACCGAAACAAGATTTGGATAAATGCCTTCGCGTTTTGAAGGTGGGTGGCGAAATCAACATGAACTTGGATCGCATGGTAAAGGATTTGAAGGTGACCACCGAAATCGATCCGGCGAACTTGATGGATAAGAAAGTGGTGCAGGTGTTGCCCAGGAATTGGGAAGCCAAAGAGATTGCCCGCGCGACGGTCGAGTTACCGGATGGTCGGGTCATTGATTTTATGGATTGGCTGAAGGGACTGAAACAACCGGGCCTCGAAGTCGAGACTTATGCGCAGAAATTTTCCTACACCCATCTAGAAACACCGCCCTATACTGCAAGTGAAGAAAAAATCATTGGGGTGCGAATTCGAAAAACAGCGGATGTGCACTTTGAAATTCCTGAGTTAGAACTGATCGGGCCGCCAGATACGCGATTTAATCCGCCGAGACGGCATTTTCGTCAGGTGATTCGAAAACCTTAGAATCCGATACCGCCCCGTAGCCCGAAAGTATTACGGTTATAATTCAGCATGGTTTCGCCGTAGCCATGAAACATCTGAATAAAGAACGAGGGCGTGAATTTCTGAAAATCGTGGTGAATTCGAAGGGTCACTTCCTGACTTCCCTGAAGCGGATTCACCCAGGATTTTCCACCTCCATTGATTCGAAAATTCAGATCAGTTTCTTTGAGACGTTCACCCAGGAAATTGGCGAATGTCAGGTCGAAATCATAGAGGCCGCGGTAGTTGATATAATCCGTGGTTTGCAGGTCGACGACATAGGGCACCCAGGCTTTTAAGCTCCAATAAAGTTTGGCGGGATCTTTCGAGCCAGTCAGAGGAAGTACCGAGTGATACCTCAGGTAAGTGCGATTCCAAGATCTCGAGCCATAACCTGCAAGGCCATTTGATTCGTGTTCGATCAAACCGAGATCGAGCCAGGTGTCTTTTTCTGATTTTGCCTGTGAGTGAAAGCGGTAGAACGCTTCGGGATTATAAATCGTATCGAGGACTGGAGCGGATTCGACATAAAGAACATCCCAAAAGATTCGTTGGGTATAACCCATATAAAGATCGTCGCCGAAGAGCTTTGCTTTGAAACTGAATTGGATCTTTAGATTTGGGTTGCCGATAATAAAGTAGTTGGGCCTGTATTGTTCGAACTGTACTACCGGACGCTCACTTTCGTCGGCGTAGGCTTGTGTGGTCAGGGCCAAAAGCAGGAACAGGCATTTTAAGTGTTTCACTATTCTTTTAGTGTAAAGGAGTACTGACCCAATCTTCTACTCCTTTTTGCACCCACCAAGAGCGGGTGCTCTTTGACACTTGCTCTAAAAACCTCCACGATTTCATGCCTTAAGATTGGCACCTTCTTTGCGATTGATACCTTAAGGCGTAGGAGGCCTCACTCATGAACGTACAAGCAATGGCGATCAAAAACGGCAATACTCGACTACTGATCTGTTCGATTTCATTTCTTTTGACCCTGGCTGTGCTGATGAGTACTTGAGGTGATAAGCTCGGGGCATGAAGATTTATGCCGAAACCCCCCGTTTGATCTTAAGAGAGTTGTGTCCGGACGATGCGCCAGGCATGTTCGAGCTTGATTCGAGTCCGGAGGTTCATCGGTATTTGGGAAATCGCCCCATTCAAACTTTGGAAGAAGCCAAGAAAGTAATTGAAAGTATTCGAGGGCAGTACGTCAGCAAGGGGATCGGCCGCTGGGCAGTGATCGAAAAAGAGTCGAATCAGTTCGCGGGGTGGTCTGGGTTAAAACTGGTCGAAGACGATTTTAATGGGTTTAAAGATTTTTATGATGTGGGTTATCGGTTCATTCCAAAGTTTTGGGGAAAAGGCTTTGCAACGGAATCGGGGAAAGCGGCACTTCAGTACGGGTTTGACGTCCTGAATCTTGAAATGATCTACGGAATGGTGGATCAAGAGAATCAGGCGTCGATTCGCGCACTCGAAAAGCTCGGATTAAAACGGGCGGGTGAATTCAGGCATCAATTACATGGTTCTGAAGAGCGGCCACTGTTTTGGTATGAGCTCGATGTGCAAAATTTTCGATCTTAGATTCAGCCTGTGCTAGCCTCGTCTCATGGCTAAAAGAGTATTGATCACCGGAGCAAGTTCAGGCATCGGCGAGGCATTGGCAATCGAATGGAATTCGCGTTTTCCTGAAGACACGATTTTTATCGCCGCTAGAAATTCGGACAAGTTAAAAACCTTGGCGAGCAAGAGTGCGAAGTTCAGAACCATCAGTCTCGATCTCGCAAGTCCGCCATCAATCGAGCGGACAGCGAAAGAGTTGCAGCTGGATGGTGCGCTCGATCTCGTCATTCATAATGCCGGCATCTCGCAGCGTTCTTTAACGAAAGAGACCACAATCGACGTCGATCGCTCGATCATGGAAACCAATTATTTTGGAACCGTCTATCTGACCAAGCTTTTGCTTCCGGCCATGTTGGCGAAAAAATCTGGGCATTTTGCAGTAGTGACCAGTCTCGTAGGAAAATTCGGGTCACCCATGAGATCGGGGTATGCAGGATCCAAACATGCACTTCATGGTTTTTTCGATTCGTTCCGAGCCGAGATCGCGAAAGACGGCGTTCGGGTAACGATGGTTTGTCCGGGGTTCATACGCACGCAAATCTCATTTAGTGCATTAACTGCAGATGGCAGTAAGCAAGACAAGATGGATGATGCGCAAGAACATGGCATGGATCCAGCGGTGTGTGCACAGAAAATCATTTCAGGAATTCTGGGCAGCAAACGAGAAATCTACGTTGGCGGCAGAGAGGTCCTCGGCGTGTATGTATCGCGCTACTTTCCGAATATTTTTGCGAAAATATTACAAAAAGCAAAAGTGACTTAGAAGCAAAAGTGCTCTAAACGATTTTGCAGGCTTCGTTAAAATCAAGGCGTGGAGAGCGCGGAAACAATTTGCTTGCGTCTCCGTAACCCAAATTACAAATAAAATTTGATTTGATCGAAGTGCCTTCAAAAAAGGCAGCGTCTACCTTTGCATTATCAAAACCCGACATCGGGCCACAATCGAGTCCGAGTGCGCGGGCAGCCAGCATCAAGTAAGCACCTTGAAGAACGGCGTTGCGACTGGCGGTAGATTCGATCAAGGCCTGGTTGCCAACGAACCAAGAGCGGGCATCGGCATGAGGAAAAAGTTTCGGAAGCTTTTCAAAAAACTCCATGTCTTGCGCGATGATCGCGGTCACCGGCGCTGTTTTGGTTTTATCTAAATTGCCGGGCGCCACGCAGGCGAGCAGTTTCTCTTTCGCTGAAGGTGTCTTTACAAAAACGATTCGGGCTGGATTCGTATTTGCACTGGTGGGAGCCCATTTCATCACATCATAAATTTCTTGAAGTACTTGGTCACTAACCGGTTCATTTTTCCAGACATTATGAGTGCGGGCTTTAAAAAAAAGTTGATTCAGGGCTTCAGTATTAATCGAATGGGCCATAGGTCCTCCTTCAAGGATCAAAAAATCAGGTGTAAAAAAAAGTCATCGGCATCTGAACGTCAGGATGCAGGCTTTTATGAACCGGGCACGAATGCGCCACGTGTTCTATCTTAGAACGGTATTCTGTCGGAATCGATGCAGGCAAGTAGATACTGAGCGGAAGGCTGCCAATTCTTCGGGTAGGTTGAGTGACCATTTCTTTGGTCACCTCACCACGCATGCCTTCGATCGAAATTTTATCGCGGTTTGCTACGATCGCAATGGTCGTCAGTACGCAACTCAAGAGCGCCCCGCCTACGAGATCCGTGGGAGAAAAGTTTTCGCCTTTTCCCATATTGTCTTTGGGTGCATCGGTTTCAATTTTGGATTGAGAAGGTTCATGCGTGAGTTCGCAATGAAGTTGTCCGCTGTAAGTTGCTGTCATTTTAACCATGAGAAAGAATCCTTGAGTCTTTAAAACTAAAAACCCCCGGAACTCATGCGAATTCCGAGGGTAAAAAAATTAAGCGGTTTTAGCGTCCCACCATTGCTTTGCCCAATGGGTTTCAGTGTTATCTACCCATTGATTGCCGCGTACGTCTTTCCATACGAATTGTTCGAGTTCATCCGGTGTTGAAACATCTAGCCAGATTGAGCAATCCCAATTTCCGGTGGTAGACCAAACGCCTTTTACTGCTTTGTTAGTCTTCCAGTTTTGCCATGCGGCATCCGGAGTTCCTGGTTTCCATTTTACATTTACCCATGCTTGCCATTTATTCATTTTATGAGCTCCTTTTTCCTGACTGCATCATGCAGAAAGGTTGGGAAGTTGATCAAGAAGAACTTTTAATCAAAGCAGGTCGATGGACCAATGAAAATGGTTTAAGTTTTGTCTGCACTCGTTTGTGACAGCAGTTCCTTGATGCCGCCTAATGCTGACATCACTCCAGAGGCTTCGTACGGAAGAAACACGGTCTTATTCGTATTCGACGCGATCTGGGTCAGTGACTCGAGATAGCGTTGAGCGATCAAATATTGAGTGGGGCTACCGTATCCGCCAATGGCTTGAGCCACCGCCTGAATTGCAGAAGCTTCGGCTTGGGCAACCTTCAGACGGGCTTCGGCTTGTCCTTCAGCAGCCAGGATCGCAGCTTGCTTCGCACCTTCTGCGCTGGTAACCGCTGCCGATTTTTGTCCTTCGGCTTTGAGTATGGCAGACGCTTTTTCGCCTTCTGCCGTGGTCACCACCGCACGACGTTGGCGCTCGGCAGTCATCTGTTTTTCCATCGTCAGCTTGATTTCTTGAGGAGGATTGATGTTTTTCAGTTCTACCCGAATGATTTTAACTCCCCATTGCTGGGTCGAAGAATCGAGAGTGGCACGGAGCTCGGTATTGATGGTGTCGCGCGAAGAAAGAGTGTGATCGAGGTCCATTCCTCCGATGACGTTTCGAAGAGCGCTCAGGGTTAATTGTTCGAGTCCCCAACGAAGGTTTTGCACTTCGTAAGTGGCCTTGACCGGATCCGCGATCAAATAATAAATGACCGCATCTACGGCCATGGTCACATTGTCGCGCGAAATGACGGGTTGAGGTTCGATGGGAGTAATCTGCTCTCGCAAATCGAGTACGGCCCGAACCGAATCGAGAAATGGAATGATGATGTTCAACCCTGCATCCGCGGTAGTATGAAACTTTCCGAGACGCTCGATGATCATCGCTTGTTTTTGGGGCACGATTTTTACGGTTTTAAAAACCACGATGACGGCCAAGATTGCTAAGATGATTCCGACGTATTCCATAATTTCTCCTTTTTGAATTCTGAACCTGCGATCAGGTTTTATTGACAATTAAAACAATTCCATCCGAGCCGGTGACTGCGATCCGATCGCCGAGTGCGAGAGGGTCTGTTGATTTTGCCGCCCAATCCTGTCCTTCAACGGTAACCCGTGCAAAGTCACCTGGATTTTTAGGCAAGGCGGTAACGGCGCCGATTTTTTCGAGCAGGGCCGTGGTTCGGTGGGGAACGCCCTTGCTGCTTTGAAGTGCTTTTTTTACAATGCGAGGGCGCAAGAAAAGTTGTCCGAATTGAGAAGTGGCGAGAAACGCGAGTGTTGGCACGAGTTGCGATTTCGAGGAGACGGCGATCAGTGCTGCGACCAGGGCTGCGAATGAAACGAAAAGGAATCCAAAATACGGAAGGGTCATTTCGAGAATGAGCGAAACAATGGCAGCGAAAACCCAGAGAAGGGCGGGATGATTCATGGCTAGTTCAAGCATGAAGCTAGAGTGAAGTTCGCGCTCGGGCTTGTCAATGCGAAAGGACGAAGACGAGTGTGGCGCTGGCTACGCAGATCCAGAGTGTGATTCCCTGCAGAAGAGGACGGGCACCTACCGATTTAATGGCTGCTGGCGAAAATTGCGAACCCACTAAAAACAGAGTCATGACAAATAAATGCTTTGCAAATTCCGCAACGTAGCCACCAGCGGTTTTTAATTCCGGAATCCAGGTAACGAGCGCTGCGCTTAAGAGAAAACCAAGAATGAACCACGGTCGTTTGATTTTAGTGCCCGGAGCACGGGTGCGAAAAAAGCCAACAGCAAGGACGAGTGGAATAATCCAAAGCGCTCGTGCGAGTTTGATGGTGGTTCCGATTTCGAGAGCTTGGCGGCCGTACTGCATCGTTGCACCAACGACAGAACTCGTATCGTGAATGGCGAGTGCGCTCCAAAGGCCGAATTGGGTTTCGTTCAAATTAAAGTGATGTCCGATGATCGGAAAAATAATCAGGGCCAGTGCATTCAGTGAGAAAACTGTAGCGAGTGCTACCGAGATTTCGTGGCTCTTGGCTTCGATGCTCGAGGCAACTGCTGCAATGGCGCTTCCTCCACAGATGGCGGTGCCAGAACTGACGAGGAGTGAAACATTCTTTTCGATTTTAAATAGGCGGCCGATGGCGGTGCCCAAAGCGAGAGTCAGAATGATGCTGGTAAAGGTATAGGCAAAGCCTTCAACGCCGGCTTTTGCGATGATATTCAGGTTCATGCCAGCTCCAAGGCCGATGATGGAGGTGCTGAGAAATCGGGGGGTGAATTTTTGCGCCACGTCTTTTCTTGGGTTTTCAAACAGCCACGCAATCGCCATGCCCAATACTAAAGCTACGGGTGATGTGATCCATGGAGTCAGGCAGAGGAGGGCAATGATACCGAAAATCACCGGAGGGAGTTTAATTTTTAACATTGATCTGATGATAGCCCAGCGTTTGAACTTTGACAAAGGTAGCTCAATTTGAGATTCGAAGGGCATGAAACATCCCCATATCGTTGCCCTCGAAAACTTCTATTCACATTTTAGCCGTAAGGAATACGCGGCAGCACTGGGCTTTTGTGCCGAAGCTTTTTCGTTTCAGGTGCCCGGCAAAGGAATTCTCGCCGGAAAGTACACGAGAGCCAACTTTGCAGAAGGATTCGGCGGTAAGTTTGAATTCGAAATTCACGATATTTTGGCAAGCGATGTGCACGCTACAGTTCTCGGTACCGAGAAGGTTACTCGAGGGGGTAAGGCCCACGAGCTTCGAACCGTTCATGTTTGGCGTTTTGAAGGCGGAAAGCCTCTGGCTGGATATGAATATCCCCGCGATCTCTACGCTTATGACCAGGTTTGGAGCAGTTGATTTTGCTCGGCGCGTTAGGCAATAAATGCCGTTTCTGTATTTTTTTTAAACAAATGAGCGGCGCGTTCAGTATAAAAAGTTAGGTTAATAGTCACCTATTATATTGCCTTATGTTTTCCTGCAGGCTTTTGTTATTCCGAATCTTTTCTTCTCTTCGTCAATTATAACTCACGCATGAAAAGTGATGCGCTTGGTTTTGTTGAGCCAAGCGCGCTCATCTCGCGAGAGATTTTTCTCACTTTCGAATCGGTTGGGCTTCGTTAATCTAATTTTAGTGAAGAATTAATTTTCTTCATCGGGCGATGAAGGGAATTCATCGACATGAAACTAAAGGCTCGGATCAACGGAGGATTCATGAAGGTACAAGGAAGTATTCTTGGTTTTATCGGGATGAGTTTATTGGCCTCTGGATGTAATTCAAGTCCCACTGGCAACAGTGCTCCGTCTCTCTCCGGACCTGTTGCCGGTGCAAGCGCCGTCAAGCCCGTTACTGCTGTTTCGCCTGCTACGGTACAGCCAGTGGTTTCTGTTCCCGCCACTCTTGCAAGTAATCCTACACCAGCGCCGACAGTCACTCCTTCTCCGACTCCGGTAGTACCCTTGCCTTCGCTAGCTACAGCTTTAGGAATCAAAGCCTCTGTTGATCTGCGTGCGAATGATGGTCCGGTCGAGGATCAGTTTGGTGGAACCTGTTCTACATTCGGTACCGCCGCAGCTATGGACAATGTCATACATTCTAAAGGGATTCAAAAAACAGTGTCTGAACGCGATCTGTGGAGCGACTATGCTCAGTACAGCATCGACGCCGCAGTAGATGCTGCTTCAAGCAATTTTATCATGGAGGAAGCGTACTGGCCGATCAACGGCAGAGCTGCGAACAGCACCTCTGGTTACGCGTCGTTTAAGATTACCCAGACCAAGAATCTCGATGAAAATATGAATCTTGCGCTGAGGGCGCTCGATCAAGGGCACCCGCTCGCGATGGCCATTCAAGTTCCGCAAAGTATGGATGATTGCGACGACATGATTGATCCGAATTCTTCCTGGACCAAGGGGCAGCACGTGATTGAAGCCTCAGGGTACAAGCTCGATGATAGCGTCGAAGGCGGCGGATATTTTATCATCAAGAACAGTTGGGGAACCGGTTGTGGAATGGGTGGTTACCAATATTATCCGTTCAAGTTGTGTCAACGAAATGATCTCTATTGCTACTTCATCGAAGTCGACGATGTTCAAGAATTGATGAATTAAAGACTGTAAGTCGGATCATGTTGTGACTGCTATGAGTTAAATGATGGTTTGAAAAACACTCTTGGGAATGTCCTCGGCCTGCTGGCCTGCGGATTATTCCCAAGAGTGTTTTTCAAGCCATCATTTATCTCAGGACAGTATCGGTTGGTCTGATGCCAGAATTTTAAGAATTCATGATTTTTTGTGAGGAGAGGTCGCTTGTTTCCACTTGTAGTGGTGGGCGTTTTGTCCTGGAAGGTAGCGCTCAGGGAGCTTCTTGAATGCTTCTTCCATTGAGGTAAAGGTATTGAATCGCAGCAGATGGAATAACGCTGCTACGCCGTCTTTCCAATTGATTTTTTTTCCCTGCAATTGGCTTCTTGGATAATAGTGAATCGGAAGTTCGAGAATTCGTGCGCTGGTTTTTGCAATGAAGGCAGTGAGTTCGATCTCGATCCCGAAGCGTTTTGACTTGAGTTGCATTGACTGCAAAAGATCTGCCCGAAAGACCTTGTAACAGGTTTCCATGTCGGTCAGATAGATTCCAGACAACAAATTCGAGAGCAGGGTCAGAAAGCGATTTACGAAGTAGTGATAGGTGCGATGCACTTGTGGGGCATTTTTCTTGAAGCGGCTTCCAAAAGCGACGTCGGCTTCATCATTGACCAAGAGCTGAACCAAGGGCGGCACATCGTACGGATCGTATTCAAAATCCGCATCCTGAATCATAATAAAGTCGCCTTTTGCTACTTTGATGCCTTCGATCACCGCAAAGCCTTTGCCTTCATTATGCAGGAGTTGAATCAACTGGTAATTGTATTTGCTTTTCAGTTCTTCAAGAATCTTTCCGGAACGGTCGGATGAGCAGTCATTGATGAAAATGAATTCGCGGTCGATCGGGCAGGGTGCCTCGTGTAGAAGCGCAATGATGTCCGGTAAGTGCAATTCTTCGTTATAAACGGGAATGACGATGCTCAGTTTCATAGTGTTAGAATACCATATTTTAGAAGCCGTCCACCACACCGATCAAGGATTGTCCGAGCGGAAGGTGAAGTTTTTGATGAATCAGATTGTCGATGGGGGCCCAGAGTGGAATGATTTTTTCAAGCATCCGGACCTGAGCCGGACTGATCTGGGTGTCTTTGAATACTCGTCCTTTGATTACCCAGGCAGGCAAACTCAATAGATTAAAATATTGGGTTCTGACCCTGAGTTTCGGATCGAGGTTCTGAAAGATCTTTTTGAATTGGCGGGCATCATAACGACGATAATGCTGAAAAAGTCGATCGTAAGATCCAAATGCAAAGCCATGCGCCGGAACAAAGACTACTAGCCTTTTAGGGTCGGCAGTCTTGCTGCTTTTTAGAGTCTCGATTTGTTCGCGGAACGCCTCAATATCGTTTTGGATATGCTCCATGACATTAAAACTGACAATGGTATCGAGATGGTATTCGTCGAGTTGATTTTTAAGCGGGATATCGAGATTGATTTTTTTAACCGAGACTGTATGGGAGTTTTGTAAAAGCTCGCTTTGAAAACGTTTTTGAAGGAGCCCTAGCAGCATTTCATCTGCTTCAGAAAGAACCAGGAGTTCGCGCCTGGGTAACCACTGTGAAAGATTTCCGATGCCGGCGCCCAGTTCTAGAATTCGCTTTCCCAAGTAAGGTTCGACCGCGTGGTAAATCCACTTTTGGTAGTTCTTTGCTTGGGAAAGCTGTTCTAATTCGAACGGAAGTTGCATTATTCGATCAGGCTTACTGGTACTTCAACACGTTGTCCAGCAACGGTCACTTGGGTGGATTTGGTTCCTAATCCTGAAGCATTAAAAGTGACGTTGTAAGTTCCTTCTGGAAGGATGACGTCGAAAGTGCCGTCATCGTGTGCCGGATAATCTTGCACGAATGCGTTTCCGCCAGAAGTGCGTTCGATATGTACTTGAGCGTTTGCAACACCCAGTCCTTGGGCATTTTTGATTTGACCAAAGATCGAAGAGCCATCCAGACGATCGAGAAGAAATTCCCAAGCTGGTTTTACGCGAGAAACTGTTTGATCGCGCCACTCACGATAAGAAGGTTGAAACCCTTGATTGGTCGAGTTCACTTCGATCACGTAAGGGATGTCTTGATACTCGTGATACATCCAATCAATGTCTCCACCGTCTACCGAGTAGAGTAATTCTGGAGCGGTTCCTGCGGTGTAGTGGCCGCTGCCATCATCGGTTACGATTTTGCTCGCCATTTCGGTGCCGATGCCTTCAACCACTTCTTTAGTGGGAGTGTGTTGGCCTTCGCATCCATAAGGATAAATGACGATCTCGCTATAAGAATGGTATGAAATACTGAAAACCGGGCGGATGGTTTTTACCAAGTTCATCATGACCTTGGTTTCTGGTTCCGAGGCAGCACTATCGCCGTGATAGTCTTGGGCAGAGTGCGAGCTGCTTGATCCATTACAGCTGTTCCATGCGTACGGATAGTTGCGGTTGATGTCGACCCCGTAATTTCCGCGGGTGTTCTTTCTCCACATACTGTCAGATTTCCAGACCTTTTGGTTTCCGTCGACGTTGAACATCGGAAGAATCCAGATTTCGTTGGCATCTACCCAGTGAGTGACTTTTGCGTCCTGCCCGTATTGGGTGAGGAGGGTATTGATCGTGTCGAGCGGAACTTCTACTGACATCACTTCGCGAGCGTGGTGCATTCCGTTAAAAAAGATATGTGGTTTCGCCGGATTTGGGTGAGCAATGTCACCGGTAATGCGAATCACCCAGATGTCGTTTCCTTCGAGTGATTTACCGACCGAATGAACTTCAGCCAGATTTGGATATTTGGCTGCATAGTCCTTAAGCAGAGCTTCGATTTTTGCCGGCGTCTGATATTCGCGATCGGGCGAAGCCAATGAGTTGCGAGACTTCATTTGCACGAAATGAAAGCCCAGAATCTGAAGTTGTTGGGATTGTTGTTCATTGACAACGAGGTCGACAGTGTGGTCATTGAGATTCACACCGGCAATGTCCATATCCATTTGATGAATTTGTTTCATCTGAGTCGGATAATCGGTAAGCGCCAAGCGGACAATCAGGTGATTGGCTCCGGTCTGGTACATGCCGACTTGTGAGAGCATCAACGCGCATGCGGTGAATAGCCCTAGATTTTTAAGTTTGATCGATTGGAACGAGATGAGTTTGTTTTTAGATTTCATAGTGTCTTCCCCTTTTTTTAGCCCCTAGGCCTCAAGAGTATCGACCGCATTTTGAAATCACAAGCCAGAAATAATCTTTTTGATCTGCTGATAATGGATTCCTTGATGGCTTGCAAGCAGCCAATACCACTGTTGGGCGTTGAGGTTTCCGAACCAGGGGTGAAAGAAAACTGCGGACGATTTCAGGCTCATTCCGGGCTTTAAAAGAGCCTGATCGAGTCGTGCCATCAGGCCCGGCGCGTAAGCTTGAAAAAGCTCGAATTGGTCTTCTGGAGCGTCTTTGGGTTTTACTTTCGCAATATTTGCTTCGCCTGGAGGTACTACTCCTGACGCAAGTGCGAGGATCAAGGGTTCCATTTGCTTGCTCACGATCAGCAGGTGTTCGAGTGTGCCGTTCAGTGACCAGTAGCGTGAAGAATCTTCTAGGCCTTGTATGGGTGATACCAAGACTTTTTTGCTGCGCAACTCGAGCGGAATTTTAGAGACTTTTTCAATGATCTTGCGGGTCAGAAGTTCGTAGTTTTCGCGGCTTTTTGTGGGCGGAACACGCTTCGAAACAAAGGGACCAATTACCAGTTTCAGTGCCAGTCGTTGAATCAGCGGAAGGCCGCTTCCCGGAGGTGCGAGTTTCGGAGTGTCAGTGGTGTTTGGTTTCATGCTCTGATATTATATCAATCAGATGAAAAATCAAAATCAGACTGAAATTCAAATGCAATGCACCGAATTGAATCTGCCTTTTCAAGTGTCGTATACCCTCGAACAGCCACCTTTGGTCGATTCCGAGTTTGTTGAATCGAAGGGCAAGTCATTTGGACTATTGGTTCTTCATGGTTTCTCGGATCATGCAGTGGCAGCGCGAAAGCGCCTTCTCGGCTCAGAACCCTTTCAGGATCTGACCATTCTTTCGCCCAATGCGGTTTTTCCGGCGCCGGTAAAAAAAGGAAACGAATATAGGGAAGCCTATTCCTGGTACTTTCGAGATCCGGTGACCGGAGCTCAAATGTCTTCGCCCCAGTTTGCGGCTGAAGCATTGATTGCGATGATCGAGAAACTCGGGCTTCAGGACAAGACGTGGATTGTGATTGGATTTTCGCAAGGTGGTTTTTTTGCTCCGGCCCTGGTTCAAGCAGGTCTGAAGGTAAAAGCTATTATTGCGGTAGGTTCTGCTTATCGCGAAGAATCTTACGTGGGTTTACAGCCGGTCAGAGTGCATGCACTTCATGGCACTGACGATTGGGTGGTGAATCACGATCTCAGCCGCGCGAGTTTTGATCTGATTCAGAAAATGGGATTCGGTCATGAGTTTCATTCTCTCGTCGGACTGGGGCACACTTTGAATGACGAAGGCCGTGCCTTGGTTCGAAAAATCATTCAAAGCGAAATGAGTTAGAGTTTTTCCCAGATGATCCGCAAAGGGCCTTTGCTGCCCATGCCTGTCAGTTCGATTCGATTGCCCTGGGCTTTTGCATAGCGAATGTGATCGTGACCGATGCGGGTAGGGTCAGATGAGTTTTGCACATGGTGAATCACGGCATCTCCCGTATCGATCGAATAGGTTCCGGAATAAAAAACCATGTCAGCCGGATTGCCGGTTACCTGATCGGGTGCTGCGGGATTCATGCAGTTGATGCTCACTGACATTCGATTGCCTGCAAAATAACTCAAGGTACCAAAGGGTTTTTCGCACCAGGTGCTCTCGCGGCCGTCTTCGACCTTCGAGAAACTGACGAGCGACCAGGTTCCTTGCAATTCCTTTTCTGTAATGGCCAATGCTTTAGGAAGGGTGCTTAAAAAAACCAGAATGATCAGGGCATGAGCCGCCCGAAGGCGCGGAAGTGAAATCGGATAGCGTTTGATGAAGTTTCCGGCAAGCAGGAAGGTCAGCGCAGTGGTGCTCAACCAGGTCAATGAGTGAGCGAACAAGAGGCGATCAGCCAGAATGCTGATCATCGGAATCAAAGTGACTTGCATTGTAGCAGCTCGATCTGGAGTGGTTTTTGCATAGGCACGCGTGATCAGAAACTGGTAAAAAATTGCCAACACCGCGATTCCCATGAGTGCTCCGATCATTGGAGCACTCAGGGATTTGGGTGTGGACGAAAGTGCAAAGGGTGCCGAGAATAAGAACATCAGCAATGAAAAGGAATAGGTAATCGATAATGGAGCTTCTTTCGCGCGGGTAAGCGTGCCGAGATAATAATAGGAGCCGCCAATTCCAACCGAACTGAGAAGTGCAATTGCAAAAGACGAAAGCTCGAAGCCCATCGTGTGTGCGTCGTTTTGACCAGAAAGCAAAAAGATGCCGATCAGAATTAGCCCGATCGAGAAACTTTCATGAGGAGCGAATCGTTTCCGTTCTGCTGCGTGCGAAAAGATCAAGGTAAACACCGGGGCGCTCCAGAAAATAGAAGTCGCCAAAGTGAGAGGAAGTTTTTGCAATGACACAAAGTAGAGAATCATGCCGGCGAAACCACAGATTCCACGCAGAAGCGCCTCGCGCTTGAGTTGAACTCTAAAACCCGCTTTGAGAATGAAGGGGGTCAACACCAGGACGTGAAACAAGCTTCGGATGCAGAGTGCGAAGGCCGGTGAGACCTGACCGGTAGTGGTTTTGACCAGAATGCCGATCGCGCTTAAAGCCAAGGATGCAATGACGATTTCCATGATTTGAACCTCTTCTCTAGGGGTATGCTGACTGAGATGAGGTCTTGCGGGTAGTCAGGTTCTCGTTTACATGTGTATCCAAATCGGATACACATGCCCCATGTCGCTTAATCAGCTAAACTTCAGGGATCTGGAATGGATTGTGGGAATCAGGAGCGTTCGTTCCTTGCGGGATTTTGCCCGAGTGAAACGCGTGCAGGTCGCCCATGCTTCAAAAATATTTCAAAATATCGAATACCAGTTGGGAGTGAAGATCTTTATCCGTTCTCCACGCGGAATCGAGATTACCGAGGACGGTGCTGCTTTGATCGGACTTTGCGAAGAGCTGTTGGCGCACGGTGATCGAATCCGTGAGTTCTCCCAGAAACAGGCGGATAAAAAAGGCAAGAAAGGGCGGAAGCTGATCACGATCGGCGCCCTTTCGTTTCTTCAAAATTTTTTGGTGCTGGATTCGCTCGAGGGACTCGATCCTGACTTCCGGATGGTCGAGTTGAACCCCACTTTTGCTCCCCAGTTGCAGTTGATGCCCGAGATGGATGCGTTTTTGCATCTAGGCCCGATTGATTGGCCATCCGAATTTGCCACATCAGAAGTGGGATTGCTTGATTTCGGGTTCTACATGCACACGAATCATCGGCCCAAAAAAATTACTGTCAACGACCTCTATCGGTTGCCTTTTATTTTACCGACCTTGCTCGGAAATGGCCGGTTGATTCAAGGGGTAGATCGTTGTCCGATTCCGATTCATCTTCGGGTCAGGGGAGATGAGACTACCACCTCGCAGCAGGCCGTCGAACTGTTGTATCGAAGGCCGCAGGTGGCGTTTTTGCCTGAAATCGTAGCACGCAAAAAAGTAAAATCGGGCGAGATCTGTTTATTGGAATTTTCAGAATTTCCGAAGGTGAGAGAAATGCTGCATTTGTCGGTCAAGATCGATCAGGTGTCGAACCAGCTTCTCAAAGGATTGCTCGAGAGAATGAAGTCGAATTTAGAAATCTGAGTCGAAACTGCCTTGGCCGTCGTTCCAGGCGATCCCAATTCCCAGGATGACTGCATTCAGGTCTGATCCTTTTAACGGGCCAATGGTTCCCGAAAGTTGGCGATAGCCTGATTTGATGATCAGGGCGAAGCGATTCGAACTTCCGCTGAGAATGGCGAATTCGGCTCCGGCCGAGATCATGCCGCCGTAAACGATTCCGTTACTGTTCGAAGCGGTTCCTGAATAATTTCCCCAACCCAGGATTGCATCTGCACCGAGAAAGGGTGTCAGTCTTGTTCCTGCGCGATGGGCGATCGAGCCGCCGCCAAAGAGACTGCCTGAAGTGAGGGTTCCGCGTGAGCCGGTGGCTCGTTCGAGTGTGGCGCCATAATCGCTCCGAAGCCAGGGCCCGGCAGAGCCGGTTTGAAACTCGAGGCCGTACCCCGGGTTGCCCAATTTGGTGCGTGAGGAGTCGGCTCCGCTCAAGTATCCGAAATTGAATGTGGCGCTGGAGTCATTTTCTGCGAATGCATTGGATGTGACGGATAAAAAAAGTGCGATCGCAATCCCTAAATAAGGCCTCATAGTGTCCTGATCTCCATTTAGTATTATTGAATGATTTTTAAATAAAAAATACTGCCAATAATTTGCCTCCGGCAAATCTAGGAATGACCCGGATGGAGCGGGCAGGAATCGACGGTCGCGGGCGGTCCTAAAAGCGGATAGCATTTTAAGGCGAGGGTGCCGAGTCCAGCGATCAAAAAAAGAACCGCCAGAATTTTGGCAGAAGATCGAGCCAGAGGCGCGCTCATTTTTTCTAAAAGCAATCGAGAGCCTGCGAGTGCGGGTATTGTGCCTAGCCAGAAGAAAAACAAGAGGAGGGCGCCAGAGCTCGAAGACTGAGTGGCCAGAGCTGCAATCACAAAGGTGTGCAGCCAGCCGCAGGGAAGAAGGCCTGTGGTTAAGCCGACTAGAAACGCCGGCGAAATCCATTTGCGATTCAAACTCCAAATCTGAAGTTTCGAAAGGATTGCGGTCGGAACCAAATTAAAATGAAGGGCTTGATTCTTCCAGACTCGAATCGCCGTCCAAAAAAAGAGCAATGCAATTCCAACTGAAGTGAGTAATTGAAAAGATCTAAAAAACGAAGTTTGAAAAAAGGATTGTCCCAAGGCTCCGGCCAGCGCGCCGAGTGCAAGGTAGCCCAGGAGTCTTCCTAAATGGTACAAAGCGTTTTCTGTCGAAGTTTTTGCAACATTCATCATCAAGCCGCTACACATACCAACGCAGTGTAGGCTTCCGGAGATGCTGGTCAAGAGCACGCCCATGTAGATGCCTGAAATGAGATAACTCATTTTTTCATGTTATACGGACTCTAGTTTTTCTGCCAAAAAAGTTGATTTTTTGGTTTGGGTCAATCTTGAGCGCTCGTAAGACATTTTGTCCTGTGAGTTTTTTTGTAAGGGTGCAGGTTCCTTTAGGAATCCTAATGACGTGGTACGTAGATTGCATTTACACTGTTCTAAATGGAAAATTTAGCACTACATCTGGAAGTGCATCATGATGAGCTCGAGCAAATCCATTGCAAACATTGTGGTGCTATTGTTCCGTCCAGTCGCAGCGATCTCTTCTGCTGCTCTGGCTGTAGTGCTGTCTATCGCTTATTAAGTGAAGCTCATCTCGACGGTTATTACCGGCTGCGTGATGAAGCGGGTGTTTTCCGTCGTCCCGCCCCGGTTCATCCTCTTGCTGAGCAGTTGAATTCCCCGCAACCCTTTTTGTTTCTCGATGACCTCGAATTTAGAAGTGAGCTGGGAATCGAAACCTTCTTTCCAAAAGTTCAGTTCTATCTCGAAGGAATTCATTGCACGGCATGCCTTTGGTTGATCGAGAAGATGCCCGAAATCCTTCCTCAAGAATTGGTGAGTGCACGCCTGGATATTCAGAACTCGGTGGTCGAACTTGCTTTTACCGAAAATGGATCCCTTTCTGCAGTAGCAACTTATCTCGACCAATTGGGTTATCGTCCTCATCCCTTGTTCACTCAAAAGCAAAAAGACGATCTGATCAAGCGTGAATCGCGAACCATGGCTACCAAAGTGGCCCTCGCGGGTGCCTTGTCTGGCAATATCATGATTTTCGCCATTGCGATCTATGCAGGCGCCACGGGTTTTATCAAAGACCATTTTGATTGGATTATCTTGTTCTTGTCGTTGCCGGTATTCTTTTATAGTGCGACCCCGATCTATTACAATGCCTACAAGGCGATTGCTCATCGGAGATGGTCGGTAGATATTCCGATCGTTATTGCCCTGGTCGCAGGATTCATTACCAGTGTCTATAGCGTTGCCACAGGTGGGGATCAAAACTACCTCGACTCGTTGACCGGATTGATTTTTCTTTTGTCCGGAAGTCGTTACTTTTTACTGAGACTTCAAAAAAATGCTTTCGATGGAATGCAGTTCTCGGAATCGTTTTATCCTGCAAAAATTCTCAGAAATGAAAATGAGTATGTCTGGGTAAAAGACCTGAAAGCGGGCGATGTCGTCGAAGTGCCTCCTGGTCTTAGAATTCCGGTCGATGGCATGGTAGTGCGCGGTCAAAGTCACGTCAATGAATCGATTTTGAGTGGTGAATCGCTGCCGAAAAAAGTAATCGAGCGTGAAGAGGTTTTTGCTGGCGCCTACAATTTGGATGCGCCTCTTTGGATTCGGGTCTCGGTTTCCGGAGATCAGACGAGAATCGGCAAGATCGCAAAAGAAATTCAAAAATTCGAAATCCATCGCAATGATACAGTAAAACTTGCCGAAAAAGTGGCAAAGGGATTTACTTTGGCCGTGTTGGTATGGTCCGCTGCAGTTTTTATTTACTTCTCGAGAACGCACTCGATGTTCGATAGTTTTCAGCGTGTACTTGCAATTCTGATTGTTTCTTGTCCCTGTGCATTTGCCATTGCCACTCCTCTTGCCTTGATTCAGGCGTTTCAGGTGTTGATGAAGCGCGGAGTCTATATGAAAGACCCGAATGAAATCGAGAAAGTTGCCTCGATTCAGGCAGTAGCTTTTGATAAGACGGGTACTCTGACCGAAGGGGTTCTCGAAGTCGAGGGCGTCGAGTGGCAGGGTGGCGTTCCTTCGGCACTCAAAAATTATTATCTGGGATGTGTGCGTGCGCTCGAAGAAAGTTCTAAGCATCCGGTAGGGCGAGCGCTTTCTAGATTTTCTGATTTTACTCTGGGCGCCGAAAAAACCGAATTAAGGGTGGGGCAAAACATTGAAGTCGTTGGTCTTGGGGTTTCAGGAGTCATTGATGATCAGCGTTTCGAAATCAAAGCCCATCCGGGTTTATCCGGTAGCTCTATCCGATCTGCCCTTTGGTGTGATTCACGGTTGCTTGCAGTTTTCTCGTTGAAAGACCGATTGCACGGAGATGCAAAACAGGTAGTGGATGCTCTCAAGGAAAAGAAAATGGCTGTGTGGATGATTTCAGGCGATCTTGCGGCGCCTGCGCAATCAATTGCTACTGAACTGGGAATCCAATCCGAGCGAGTGCTCTCAGCCTCGTCGCCCGAAGGAAAAGCCGAATGGCTCGCTCAACATCCTGGAACTCTCTATGTAGGAGACGGAGCGAATGACGGGCTTGCGCTCAGCCAGGCCTCGATGGCCATTGCCGCTCATGGTGCGCTCGATATCAGCATGAAGGCTGCCAATATTTATCTGACTCATCATTCGCTCAAAGGGGTGCTTGATCTTTTCACGGTTTCTGAAGAAACGCGGAAGATCCTGAAGCGCCATTTGATATTTACCATTCTCTATAACGGTACCACGATCACGCTTGCGACTATGGGGTTACTGAATCCGTTGATTGCGGCAGTGCTCATGCCAGTCAGCTCGGTTTTAATCCTGATTTCGACTCGTGTGGGAACAAGGAAGTTAAGGAGACTCAAATGGGCATCTTGATAGTGCTGGTGCCTTTGGCACTTTTACTTGGATTTTTTTTTGTTGGAGTATTTTTGTGGGGTGTGAAGAGTGGTCAGTGCGACGACTTGGAATCCCCGAAACACCGGATGCTTTTAGAAAAGGACGATTAAAATGAATGAAGAATCGATAAAAGAACAGTATGACGATAAGGTAGTAAAATATTTTCTGGTAGCCACCATTGTATGGGCTGGGGTTGCCTTGTTGCTCGGAATTTATGCCGCGCTCGAACTCGCAAGCTATAAGTTCAATCTCGGGCTTCAGTGGTTTACCTTTGGTCGAATTCGCCCGCTTCATACGAATGCGGCGATTTTCGCCTTCGCAGGAAACACGATTTTTGCCGGTATCTACCACTCGATGCAGCGATTGCTGAAGACCCGGATGTGGTCAGATGCAGTCAGTTGGTTTCACTTCTGGGGCTGGCAGTTGATCATTGTTTCGGCAGCAATCACGCTTCCTCTGGGTTTTACCCAGGGTAAAGAATACCACGAGCTTGAATGGCCGATCGACATTGCCATTGCTGTGGTTTGGGTGGCTTTTGGCTTGAACATGATTCAAACCATTCGTCGCAGAAAAGAACCGCATATTTATGTGGCCATTTGGTTCTATCTTGCCACTTTCGTAACTGTGGCGCTCCTTCACATCGTCAACTCGATCGAGATACCAGTAGGGTATTTGAAGAGTTATCCGGTGTATGCAGGGGTTCAGGATGCGCTCGTGCAATGGTGGTACGGCCATAATGCCGTTGCTTTCTTTCTGACCACACCGTTTCTGGGCTTGATGTATTACTACATTCCTAAAGCGGTCAATAAACCAGTCTACAGCTATCGACTTTCGGTAGTTCACTTCTGGTCATTGGTATTCATCTATATTTGGGCAGGTCCCCATCACCTGTTGAACACGGCACTTCCTGAGTGGGCGCAAACCCTCGGAATGGTATTCAGTGTGATGCTTTGGATTCCAAGTTGGGGTGGTATGATCAACGGTTTGATGACCCTGCGTGGGGCCTGGGACAAAGTAAAAGCCGATCCGGTTCTGAAGTTTCTGGCGACAGCCACCATTTTCTACGGAATGGCTACGTTTGAAGGACCTTTGATGTCGATCAAGTCTGTAAGCGAACTCGCGCATTACACGGATTGGGTGATTGCGCACGTTCATGGCGGCGCGCTCGGCTGGAACGGATTCTTGAGTTTCGGTATGATTTATTATCTCGTGCCTAAACTTTGGAAAACGAATCTCTATAGCAAGTCGCTTGCTGAGACGCATTTCTGGCTGGGAACAGTCGGTATCGTCATTTACATGCTGTCAATGTGGACTGCAGGGATTTCTCAAGGAATGATGCTGAACGCGGTCGATGCCTCAGGACACCTTGTTTATCCAGATTTCGTTCAGACGGTAACCCGTATTGTTCCGCTCTATTGGGTGAGGGCATTCGGCGGAGTAATGTACTTTATCGGATATCTGCTCCTCGTTTACAACGTGATCAAGACCATCAAGCTTGCACCTAAGGCAGCTCCGGCAGTCGCAGGATCTTCGAATCCAGTGCTGAACGTTTCTGTCGGTGACTTGGTTAAGTCTTCGCACGGAGAAGGGCCACATCGCGTACTTGAAGGAATGCCGATCATTCTAACGGTACTCGCGGTGGTAGCAGTACTCGTGGGTTCAGTGATTGAAATCGTACCGATGATCGCTGCGACCGACCAGTCTTCGGTCGAGTATGCGAACTTCAAGGTCAAGCCGCTCACTTCGCTACAGCTTGCTGGACGTGATCTCTACATTCGTGAGGGCTGTTACCTTTGTCACTCGCAAATGATCAGAACCATGGTTTCGGATGTGCTTCGTTATGGACCTGCGAACGAAATGGCCGACAGTCGCTATGATCACCCGTTTCAATGGGGTTCTAAACGAACCGGTCCGGATCTGGCTCGCGTCGGTGGAAAATATCCTGATCTTTGGCACTTCAGACACATGCTGAATCCGAGGGATATCGTTACCCAGTCGATCATGCCGGAATACAAATGGTTGCTCGAGCAAAAACTCGATCTCTCTTCGATCGAGCGACGCATGTCGGCTCTTCAAGGGTTGGGTGTTCCGTACACTGATCTCGAGGTTTCTGGATCGGTAGAGGATGCCAAAAAAGAAGCGGCAGCACTGGCTGCAGCTGTCGAAAAAGACGGCGGGCCGCAAGGAATGGCGGATAAGGAAATTACCGCGCTCGTGGCTTACCTGCAAAGTCTCGGAAAACAAACGGAGAAAAAATAATATGTTTAAACAAGCACTCCTGCATTATGCGTTTGCCGGTGCCAGCGTGATTGCGCTCTTTGCATTCCTGCTGGTGTTTGTTGGAACGTTGATTTGGGTTTATAGAAAAGGGTCGGTAGAAATCTACAAACATATTTCGGATCTACCGCTCGATAAAAGTCAGGAAGAAGGGTTGATTCATGAGTAAGAACGATTCAAAAAAGGACAATGAGTTTGATAACCTCAGTCACGAATACGATGGAATCCGTGAGTATGATTATCCGGCACCGAATTGGTGGCAGATCATCTTTTACGTCTCGATTATATGGGGGATCGGTTATTGGGTGTATTACACTCTCTATGACGGCGAAACCCTCAGGCATCGTCTCGATCGCGAATTGGTAACGATTCAGCGCGAGAAAATGAAAGAGGCGTCGAACGGACCTTCCGAAAGCGACATGTCGGCATTACTCTCGAACCCAGCAGCCATTGCTTCGGGTAAAGAAGTGTTCACAGGCAAGTGTTTGTCTTGCCATGGTGATCATGGGCAAGGATTGATCGGTCCTAATTTGACCGACAATTTCTGGATCCACGGCAAAGGCACGCTCACTGATATTTACACCGTCGTAGATAAAGGTGTCGCTGACAAAGGAATGCCTCCTTGGGGGCCGATTCTTTCGGCAGCAGAGCTCAAGAACGTAGTCGCTTTCGTAAAGTCGCTTCAAGGCACCCACCCGGCGAATCCTAAAGCTCCGCAAGGCGAAGAAATCAAGTAATAAACTATGTCACTACCAGAAACGCCCCTGTTTGATCCTGAGCGGAAATTTTCGATTCATCCTACCGAGGTGAAGGGAAAGTTCCACAATGCCAGGGTGTCGGTTCGGGCGCTTCTGGTGGTTTTTATCTTGGGATTGCCTTGGATGCAACTACACGGGCATCAAGCGTTGTTGCTCGATATCGTTCATCGAAAGTTCTCGATTCTTGGGTATATGTTTTTTGCCCAGGACGTACCCCTTCTTTTTCTTTTGGTCATCAATTTCGTTCTGGGTGTCGCCTTGACGACGGCGCTCTTGGGTCGAGTTTGGTGCGGCTGGCTTTGCCCTCAAACTGTATTTATTGAAGGGGTGTTCAGAAGAATCGAACAGTGGACAGAAGGTCGGGCTGAAGTCAGAAGAAAAAATGAAGGTGTTCCTCTCGACTTTGATCGGGCGATGCGGAAAGCACTAAAATGGGTGCTCTTCTCGATGTGCACGTTGCTGGTAACCCATAGTATTCTGGCGATTTTCATCGGAAGCGATCAGTTACTCGGAATCATTACTCATTCAGTTTCAGAAAATCCGACTGCATTTATGTTCATCGTCATTTCAAACATCGTGTTACTCGTCGATTTTGGTTGGTTGCGTGAGCAGTTCTGTCTGGTGGCCTGTCCTTATGGAAAGTTTCAATCGGTACTTCAGGATCAATATACCGTATCGGTCACGTATCACGCCAATCGCGGTGAACCGAGACGAGGGGTAGTCAGTGAAAAGCCAGAAGGCGATTGCGTCAGTTGTAATCGCTGCGTAAATGTCTGTCCGACCCGCATTGATATTCGAAATGGTTCTCAGCTCGATTGCATCGCGTGTACTGCTTGCATGGACGCCTGTAATGATGTGATGGATCGCCTGCATAAGCCAAAAGCCCTGATTGGCTATTATTCGGAAGCCCAGGTGCAAGGCTTGAAGCAAAAAATCATCAGGCCGAGAATTTTCATTTACGCTGCTTTGATTGCTTTTTTCGGTGGGGCAGCGCTTTATCAGATCATTAACATGAAACCTTTTGAAATCATGTTCTACAAAACCAAGGGAGATCCGTATCGGGTGATTCATCCGACGCCAGAAGAAGAAAAGATTACTAATTTGTTTGCAGCAGAGCTTTCGAACAAATCGGGTGATCCCATTCAGTTTACCCTTCAGATCAAGGCCGGGGGCGACGTCAAGCTCGTCATGCCGAATAATCCGCTGATTCTCGAGGCAGGCAGAGTGCAGTCAAATCCTTTTACTGTCGAATTTGAGCGCAAGTTTTTGCACCTCGGAAGCGCTGATGGTTTGCTCGAGCTCGAAGCCCGCGACCTCGTGACTGGTCAGGAGTGGCATAAGTCCGAACGCTTGCATGTCATTGGGCCGTTCTGAGTACTATTGGTAATCAAATTCAAAAACAAGATGAGTCGCGCTCTTTTCGATGATTCGAACGCTTGAGTGGCCCATGAGCCGATAGAAGATTGAGTCTTCGGGCCCGTTCAGGTAGAATCTCGCCACTTTTTTACCCTGAAGAGTGACCGCTTGGGTTCGAGAAAATGTAACCTCCGGGGTTTTGTTGATTGAAACAACGATCTCTTCCTGCCCCCAGCCTCCGAGTGACAGTGCCTCGTCTTCATCCCGATCTTCGCTATTATCCGAAACGTATTCGGGTGCATAAGTGGTGGCGAGGTGCCAAGGCGTGGCAAAATTCGGCGTGTCGGTGATCTGTTCAGGAGATAATAGCGAAGTATAACGCTGACAGTTTTCCTGCAAGCACTTTCCAATGTAGACGTGATAGAAAGAAAAAGAAAAAGGGTCGACGTTGAAATCCGTCTTTTCGAAATGCGACTCAAGCAGCAGGGAAAGAAAATTTGCGAGTCCATTTTGAACTCGTGAGAAAGGGTTCAGCCAGTTTCGAACAAAGTGTTTTACATACCTCGAGTTTTCGTGGCCATAAAACATCGCTTCGCGAAAGACGGCGGTGTGCAGGGCTGCAGCGGCTCGTGTAGAGTCATCGAGCTGATCCCAGAGTGCGTCATCGACGAAGGTCGAGGGTTCCTTGTCGAATTCGGGTGTTCGATAATAGATGAGTTGCTCGTAACCGCAGCCTTCGGGTAGTCCTGAAGGAAGTTCGTCATCGGTGAGTTCGAGGTTGATCGACGGGAGATGGTATTTTTTGTCTGCAATGGTTGCCAGGTGATCTCGGAAAGATCTCCAGCGTTCGAGTGAAAGGTGTTCGAGGGGGGCGATGATCTTGCCGGTAATGTCCGAATAGTCCCGACCGGTGGGTACTTTATAGGTCGACGCATACAAATGTTTTGCTTCCCACTCTTCAATCAGTTGAGGCGCTTCGGTGATGTTTTTCTTGTGATCGCGGCAGACGATCAAGCCGGTGCCGACCGGAAATCTTCGGGTGGGAATCCGAACGAGGTACGAGTCGGAAACCAAATGCTCATTTACCTGAAGATGGGGCACGGCTTGGTAGGAAGAGCCCTTTCCAGATACTTTAACTGATTGCGCAGGGCCAATGAACTCAAAACCGAGCGGATTATCGGCCGGATCCTCGCCCATGATGTGATACATAAAATTAAATTTCATGCCGATCGGTTGTTTTGGATTAAAGCTGAACTCCTGATCATTTTCCCATTCCTTCAGATGAATGCCCAGCATCGAGGGGCCAAGAATGACGGGGTCTTTGCCGCTTCGATAAATAGCCCCATACCAATGGTTGGCAATCGGAAGAAACTCATATTTCTCGCAGGTAACATCAATACAACGGCCTACGCGAAGCAGGATTTCGTTCTTCAGTGTTCGTTCGGTCTTGGTCAGATAAGATCGGTCTGCAATTCTCGATTCGAGGTGTTCTTCGTAAATCGGCAAATCCGATTCTTCGAAATGCGCTTTCTGCACGATCGAAAAGAAATCGCGGGTCGTATAGGCGTAAAGGTTTCCGGGATTTAGCCCTTTGTTCGTCATGATCTCACGGTGAAAGTAGCGAACATACCTCGAAGTCTGATGACCATAAGTCATGGCCTCACGATAGATCAGTTCGTGCAACACGAGGCCGGCTTTGCCGTCTTCATCCATCTGTGACCACAATTCTCCGTTAATCTGGTATCTTGGCTCGTCCTTGAATTCAGGAATTTTCTGAATCGCCACTTGTTCGTAGGCGCAGCCTTTTGGAATTCCAACGTAGAGAGCATCTTTAAGAACGGTGAGTTTAAAATGATCGAGTATGGTTTTTTCGCGGTCAAAAGTGCTGAGCCACGCCGAATAAAGTTGGTAACGATAAGGCGAGACCCACTTCAAGCGTTCGAGCATTTCCTTTACCTTGTCGACGTAGGTTTTTCCCTTAAATCGTGGCATCTCGACTTTATAGATGGTTTTTGCTTCCCAGAGGTCGAACATCTCTGGCGTGAAGCGAATCTTGTTCCGTTCGTTTCGACAAACCACCGCGCCGCCACCACCGTGAGTGGTCGAGCCGCCTTGTGCGAAGCCTTGGGTCGAGAAAAACTGTGAAGCGATCAGGATTGCGAGGCAGAAAAACATTTTTTTCATTTAAAATCCTCGGTTGCTTTTGCGATTTCAAAAAACTGGGTGCTGATCGCATAGATCGCCTCTGCGTCGCCTTCGGAAGTGGTTTCATTCTTAACGATCTCGTCGATACTCTTTTTGATTCGTTCGATCACTTTTTTAAAGTTTGCCCGTTTGATCGGAATGAGGCTTGACGAAAGGAATCGTTGATCGAGGGATTGCGATTCGATCGCATCAAATGCCTTTTGCATGATCTGGCGTTGATATTTTCGAAGTGCGATCGTGCTTGAACTTGAATCGTACAGGGTAATGCTTTTATGCGGGCGATATCGGCCGTTTTTCTGAATCAATAGGCCCAGGCGCACTAGGCGTTGCAGTGCTTGCTCGGTTTCCGTTTCGCTTACGCCCAATTTTTTTGAAATCCATTTTGAGTTGGATTGAAAGCCCGAAAGTTGCGTGAGTTGAAGGATGGCAAAATGATACCATTCGGAGGTGGCCCTGAAAATATCGTGGGTGAGGGTGAGTGCCTTTTCTTCAGAGCGCCAGTGAAGCAACTTTGCTTTTGCGACTGCTTTTTCGGATTCGTTTCGACTGTGGTTCAGTTTGACCAGGGTTTTAAAAACATCTCCCTCTCGTTCCGGCAAATCGAGCGCAGCGACAATGCGTTCGGCCGCTTTTTGGGATAGCCCCTTTTTTCCGTTCAGAACGAGTGAAACCGAGGCCGGCGAAAGCTCGAGATCGCGGGCGAATGCGCGCAAACTGTAGAGTGGGTTAGCCTGAATCCGCTCATGAAGGGTGTCTTTCATCCATTCGCGGTAGTCGAGGTAGAGGGGGCCTGCTCGTGACATGTCGTGGTTATAGCGCCAAGGTGTAAAAAATAGAACTAAAAAGTAAACACTCTGTTTACTCTCGAGGTGGATTTCGAGTAAACAAAGCGTGCTCTTCAATGATCGTCATTTAACCAATTGCTCGACGAGAACGTTCATTTCAGAAAGTTGCTTCTTCAGATCGTTCAAACGCGTGCGCCAAATGCAGAGACGGTGGGCTCTGAGTTTGATCTGAAGAAAACGCTTGCGATCGGGGTGTTGGGCGCGGTCGAGATCCTTCAGTAATAATAGAAAATCGATTTCAGGCTCACTCAGGTTTAATTCCTTCAGCATTCGATACAGTAGGTCATCCGAAAAGTGGATGGTCTTGGTCGTAAAGAAACGAGAGAGGTAGCTGGGTTCAATTTCGATTTTATTAGCGAGCCCCGAGAGCGTAAAGCCAGGACGATTTTCGCGAATCGAATCAATTCGGGTACGGATGGATTGTTTGTAACACATGGAGCCTCCGGTTCTCGGGAACTATTTCCCGCGTCCATATGTAATAGAATTTGTGTAAGAATTAAAAAGAATTGGCATGAGGGGATCAAAAAGTGTTTACGAAGGAATGGCCCGAAAGTAAACGTGGACTAAGCGTGGAGCTGCCAAGCGTTATACTCTTGACGCTTTTGCGCGAAGCTTTCCATTCATGGCGATTTCCGATAACCTGATAGAGCAGTTCTTAAGAGAGGAAAAATGTCTATGATCTCTGCCGAAGAAATTCAAACCAGGTTGGATGTAATCGAAACCGACATGAATCGAATGACCGCCGAGAACCTTCGTTTATTAAGTGAGAAGGAATCGGTCTATGTTGAACGCGATTCCTGCATTGCGCTGATGGTTCAGATTGCCATCAAGCAGGGGTTTAACGCAGGACTGGTGGATGGCAATATCGTGGTTCTGGATCTTCCGAGCGGCCAAGTTTCCTGGGACTTCGCTGAATCAGAAGCCCATTTGTTTGAAATGCTGCCTGCTTACACGAAACCTCTCGAAGAGATCAGCATCGGCGAGAAGTACCGAAGAGTGATGAACCCAGAGATTTTGTAGATTAAGCCTATTTTGCTGGCTGAGCCTGCGTCCAGAGCTCGAGCATTTTCTCTTTGATCTTCTTCGGCAAGTGAGTTCCAGAACTGCCGGTAAATCCAAAGTACATGCTTTGCTCATAACGGCGATAGCAAGTGCGGGCAATTTCCGAGTGTGGAGAATGCTGAATGCACGCCTCGTAATAAATATTGTGCAGGTTCTCCATGCGTCTTGGGCTTAAGACTTCGTAGCACATTCCAAGCAGCATCAGCGCTTCGCCCGAATGCTTTCCGTTTGGTTCCATTTGAATCAGGTCATAGAGTACGGATGAGGCCCGCAAATAATCAATGTCAGCAGCGTGATCCATGGCGTACATTTGATTCGCTTTCGCGTGAGAAAGAAGTCGTTGGGCCTCACCATAGAGTCCTTCTGCGGAGGTGGCCTTGTGTGTGCCTTCGGTTGCCCATTCATCAATTGATTTTTTCCAGTGGCCGGCGTCTTCTTTCAGGAATTGGGGCGCGGCCGGATTATCGATCGTGTTTTGAATGATATTCTTTGCGAGACTTGGATCGCCTTTAAAGCGAACAGCAATTGAAAGGGCATCATGAACAGCCTTTTCGAGCTCGTAGGAATCAGCTTTTTCTTTTTCTTGGCCTTTTAGAACTTTTAGGTAAGTTTCGATGGCTCGATCGAATTGGCGGGTCGCTGCAAAAAAGCTTGCGCGTTCGGTCGGGCTGAGGGGCGCATTAGGCTCGAGCGGCAGCGAACTAAAATCAGGGCCGAGTGCATTTCGGCTATGGCAGGCCAGGCAATTACCGGGAATGCTGCGAAGAATGTCGCGGGCATACCCCGATTGTCCATCCCGGAATGAACGATAAGCTTCGCTGGCCTCACTTGCAAGAAACCCTGAAAACAATTGCAGGGTAGGATCCGCACTAGTCGTGTCCTTGCTATTCTTGTCCACCTCGTGGGTGAAGGTCGAAAGGCTTTTGATTTCTCGTTCAATCCGGGATGAATTCTTGGGATCGTTGTAGCGTTGATCGCTGCACACATCAGTCAGCAGTTCTGTCAGCGACTGATAAAGACCTTGCATCTTTTTCTTCCATTGTGCTTTCTCCGTACCAGCCTCTTGGCTTTGAGTATGTGGAGATGGGGCCTGAGCTAGGCTAGAATAGGGAGCGCACAGGATGAGTGTCAGTAATACGGGTACAACCATTCCAGGAATTTTTCGGATCATCATTTCTCTCTCAAAATTGAACTAGTGTTGAATGGGCTTGAAGTTACCTTTGAGTACCTCCCCCAAAACGCGAAGCCCGTCGGTTGCTGTGAAGATTCCAACGACTTTTCCGTTTTCTTGTTTGACTATAGCACAACCAAATTTGTGTTCAGCCATGTTTAATACAACATCATCGACAGAAGTTTGGGGCGATACGGTGTAAGGCTCGGACGTCATGACATCTTCGACGGTCATCTGGTCATCTTCACCGAAAGAGAATGCAAGTTTAATATCACGATCAGAAACGAGCCCGACCAGTTCACCTGACTGTTCGACCGGTAAATGGCGAATATGATGCTTCTTCATCATTTCGAGCGCTGTCTTGACTGGCATGTTCGAGCCGATGGTGTGCGGCATGTTGGACATGAATTTTTCGATTTTTGGCATCTGTTTCATATAAGTTCTCCGTTTACCCTTCTCGTTATTCTTTACTACTCACCTTCTATAAGAGCAGGATTCGGGCCAACTTAATGTCACCTGAACTGCGCGTTATTCGAGCGTGGCTACCCTCATTTATAGAGTGTGAGTCTAAACTTCTCTTTAGTTTCAAAGAATGACCCATGTCTGACTAAAATGGTTCCTTCAAAATGCCTGTGATTATGGCCTTCTTTCGAATGGCCTGCCTTATGCAGCTAAAAAAGGTGAAAGGAGTCCACGATATGAAACACGAAATGCTTAAAACAAGAGGAGGTCTTTTAAATCCAGGAGGATGGAGTCTAGAGAAGGAGTTTTCGCGTATGCAACGGGAGCTCGATCAGTCGTTTGCTGCTCCAGCATGCGATGTCGAGGAGACTGAAACGGAATACCTCATGGCGGTAGAGATGCCCGGAATTCCGCGCGAAAAAATCAAAGTCGAAGTAAAAGACCGTGAATTGACCGTCGAAGGAGAAAGGGGGGAAGAGCACGAAACCGTCCGTAAATCGAGGTACCTGGTTGAGAGGTATCACGGACATTTCAAACGAGTATTTGCGCTGCCCGATAATGCAGACGCAGATCAGATATTGGCCGGCTACGAAAATGGAGTGCTGAAAATCGCGATTCCAAAAAGCCAGGCCACGAAGACTCGACAAGTGAAGATCACTGATATGAAGCCGATGGCAGGCACCACACCTGCCTCGAAAAAACTGTCTTAATTTGCCGATGTTAAAATGCCCGGAAATCCATCATTGATTTCCGGGCTTTTTTGATTTGAACAAGGCTGCTTCAATGCAGCTTTGCTGCTTGATGCAGCTGAAGTGGATTTGATGCCGATGCTAAGGCTGCTGGAATGCAAAGTATAAGGCTGCTTCAATGCAGCTTTGCTGCTTGATGCAGCTGAAATAACTTTCAGGGTACAATCCGCCCATCCGCCAAGCGAATCTGCCGATCCGCCAGTTTCGAGAAATCCGGATCATGCGTAACCATGATGACGGTCATTCCTTGCTTGCGGCTGCAATCCTGCAAAATATTCATGACCGATTCGGCATTGGTAGTATCGAGCGAGCCCGTAGGCTCGTCTGCAAAAAGGTATTTCGGTTCCATGACCAGAGACCGTGCAATGGCCAGTCGCTGCTGCTCGCCTCCCGAAAGTTGACGGGGGTAACGATTGATTTTTTCCTTCAGTCCGAATTGTTCGAGCAGCATTTCTGCGCGAGGACGTCTGATGACTTCTTCATTAAACTTCATGGCGGGTAGGAGAATATTTTGAATCGCAGTCAGCTCTGCAATTAGATAATGAAACTGAAAAACAAAACCCATTTTTTGATTTCGAAAGCGATAGAGTTCATCCGAGGACATTTGGGTAATATCCCGATCAGCAATCTCGACGCTTCCGGAGGTCGGATCATCCAGGCTACTTAATACGTAGAGGAGTGTGCTTTTGCCGGCGCCCGATCTTCCAGTCAAGGAAATGAATTCGCCATCTTTGATATCGAGCGAAATATCGCTCAGTACATGTACCGGAGGAGTGCCAAAAGACTTGTTGATGTTTTTTGCGATGATTCCCATTCGTCAGCCCCCCTGCCTGATGATTTCAATCGGGGTTAGCTTTCCGGCAGAGCGTGCAGGAAGAATGCTGGCAATAGACGTAGAAAGGAGCGCCAAAGCTGCAGCTTCAAGATAAATCTTTAGGGTCAGCGCGATATGTAAGTGCCCCTGTGGGTTGCTGGGTGATGTTTGCAAAAATGAGATGGTTTGCAAATACCGACAGACGATATACCCACAGATCAGTCCGAGAATGGTTCCACAAATTCCGACCAGTAAACCTTGCGAGAAAAAGAGCATGATGATGTCAAAAGTGTCGTAGCCCAGGGCTCGAAGAATGGCGATGTCTTGTCTCTTTTGGTTTACCGTCATGTTCAGAATATTATAAATCCCGAATCCGGCTACAATGAGTACGGTGATAATCATCGAAAATCGAAGCGCATTTTGAATGGCAAAGATCGATTTAATGTTCTGATTCTGATCTCCCCAGCTTTCGATCCGTTCGGGTGCGAGTTTTGCCCAGCTTCGTGCCAGCTCATCCGCTTCGGTATAATCCTTCAAGCGCACCCCGATTTCGTTGATGTAGTTGGGGGTGAGATTGACTTTTTGCACATCGGGCAAAGACCCAAACGCCTGGCGGTCGAGCCCGCGACTTCCTGTATAGAATCGTCCGACCACTCGAAATGGAACAGGAGGATGAGTTCCTACGGATACCATCACTACCTGTTGCATGCCAGCGCCCAATTGTTTCATGAGTTCGTCGCCAAGAATGATCCGATTGCCTCCGACGCTGATGTCGGTAAATTTTCCGGCCATCATGTAGTCTGATATGGTAGTTACTTTTGCTTGTTTATTGGGGTCGCAGCCCAATAAGTTTGCTGCAACCGAGATATTTCCGAGATTAAAGAGCGCCGCAGCGCTGAGAGTGGGAGAGTAAGCTTCGACTCTTGGGTCTGCATCCAGGCGCTTGTACCACGATTGCGGATTCTGAACATTGATAAAGCCTTTGACTCCGGCAGGTGCCGGAGCCCAAAAAATATGAAGGGGCGAGGGCCCAAAAAAATCGCGATCGAGGCCGTGTTCGGTGAGGTAATCCGTTCTCGCTTCGATGTGAACTTGCGCTCCGTTGTTGACGAGTTGCTGAACGTAATAGCCCTGCATGCCGGCAAAAAAACCAGATACTACGACAAACGCGGTAGTGCCGAAGAAAACACCGAGTAGGGTCAAAAGGGTTTGCCTTTTTCTTTCTAGCAGGTATCGCATTGCCAAAAAAATCATTGGGCCACTTTCTTACGGACCATCAGGGTGTCGCCCTCATGAATATCGCCAGAAATGATTTGAGCAGAAGTACCGTCTACCACACCCAGCCGTACCGGTGTTTTTGATGGAATCGAGTGGCCGCGTTTAACCCAGACAAAGCCGTTTTCAAATGCCGAGACCGGCAGTAAAAGTGCGTCTTCGATCGTTTTTACAATGATGGCAATATCAGCAGTCATGTCTGGAAGGATTTCTGGAGGAAGGGCGGGCACTTCGATTCGCGCCAGAAAATTTCCGTTATAGGAATAGACTGATTTTACTTCGCCTTCGAAGCTCTGGCCGCGAATTGAATCAAAACTGAGTTTGGCTTTTTGGCCGGCACGAACCCGAAGTGCGCCTTGTTGTTCGAGGGTGACCACTAAATAGCGATTCGCAAGATCGGTCAATACCAGTGCCGGAAATTGGGTGAAGATGTTTTCTCCCACTTTAAACGGCAAATAATTTACCACTCCGGCGAAAGGTGCCCGGTATTCTACCGACTCGATCCGAACCAGTTTGTCGCCTTGATGTACAAAGTCTCCTTCTTTGACGTAAAGATTTCCGATCGTGGCGATGATTCCCGGCTTGACTGAGTAGCTGCGGGTGGCGGTGACGGTACCGATTCCGTAGACCGCATCAACGATCTGCCCCTTCTTTATGGGATCAGTGAGCGTGCCCTGCGAACGGTTGCTGATCTCTTTTACGGCAAACAGGATTGAAATAAGCAGGACTACGGAAGTGATCGAGATGATCCGGTGCTTTGAGATCCATTGGGTGATACGTCTGAGGGTGTTCATGAGGTTTCCTTAAAGCGGGTAATCGCAACTTTAGTGCCACCGCGTAAGCCTCTAAAGTAGCGTTCGGCCCGCCCATCGGACACTATGCACATGGGATTGGTTAAAATGTCCCGCAGGTTTGTTTCAGTCCGTCTATAATCGTTGTTAAGTTGGTTTGACTCTTGCTTTGTCAACAGCATTGAAAGCGGGTGTTTCTATGAGTGACATTAAGAAAACAAAAGTTCTTTTTGCGATTGATCCTTCCGAGCCTGAACTCCGTCCGAGCTCCGAGAGCTTGAGTTGGTTTAACCGTTGGTTGAAAGACCGTGATGCGTCGATTGAAGCCGTTTACATTTTTAATAATACTCATGGAGTCAAGCCACCGAGTGAGGTGGTCTTTTCTGATTATGTGAACACCCTGAATTTGGGACGATCAGTGGATGCAAGGGTGTTAGTTGAGAAATCGAGCTCTCGCAGAAAGTCCGTCGATGCTTTGATTCGATATACACAGACGAGTGAAGCTGATGTGATTACTGTATCTTCGCACGGACGCTCAGGCCCGGGACGATTGGTTCTTGGAAGCTTTGCCGAAAGCCTTCTGGCAGGCTCATCGGTGCCGCTCTTGTTTTTATCCGAGTCTGCAGGTTTTCCAAAGGCGGCTCAAAAGATCCTGTTTCCGACGGACCTTTCCGGAGCCTCCCTTAAAGCGCTTTCGCTCTTTTTAGGTCAGATGAAAGGGTACGCCGGAGAAATTGTCTTATTTCATGCTGTTTCTCCGCCAGGCGCCATTTTTGATACTGGAATCATGGGAGTTCCTGTATATTTACCCGAAAGCTATTGGATCGAGCAGCGTCAATGGACCGAGCAAGAAAGTAAGAGATTCATGAATCTGGCAACCGAACGTGGCTTTCGCGCAAGAATGGTAATGCAAGAAGGGGTGTTGAATACCCCGCTTGCCATCGAGAAGTGTGCGTCGGAAGAAAGCGTCGAAATGATCGCCATGGCTTCGGTCAGTCGCGGTCTCGATCGAGCGGTGTTAGGAAGTGTGGCAAAAGAAATCTTTCGTTTAAGAAAATGGCCGGTATGGGTTTGTGGACCAGAAACAGTCTTTGAAAGGAATAACTAGATGAAATCGAATAAAATTAAAGTGGAAAGTTTTTTAGCTCTTGCTGCCGTGATCGTTTTTTCAGGATGCGCAACCGGCGCTAGTAAGACGCTCGATCAGAAGCTCAGTCAGAAACCCGAAGTAACCAGCTCTGCAGATTTAGGAAAAGAAGCACAGAATACCATCGATCAGGATACGCATTTGACGCCTGATCAAAAGGCCCAGCTCACACAATTGAGAGTAGATACGTCTGCAAAATTGACGGCAATTCGAAAAGAGAGCCTGCAGTTAAGAGATCTGGTGATCAAGGACTTCGCTGCAGAAAATGATGCTGAGCTAGATTTGATTCGCACGCGCATGACCAAATTGAATAAAAAGCAGGTGTCTGTACTTTTTGATGCTGTAGCCAAAGCGAATAAGATAATCGGTCATATTCCAAGAAACCCGATGTGGTTAAACAGCATGATGACTGAAGAACGCGCGGACACTCACAACTAGAGCAGGACTATGAAAGAATCTAAAGGAAGAATTTTAGTGGTGGATGATGACCAGGAAATGCGGTCACTTCTGCAGGATTATTTGACAAAAGAAGGCTACGAAACCCTGACTTCAGCTTCCGCCTATGAGGCGATTGAGTTGCTTGCACCGCACGGTAGTCTTGGTGCAGACAAAACGCAGGGTGATATCGATTTGATCGTATCTGATATCAAGATGCCGCAGGTCGATGGGCTTGAGTTTACTTCGCGGCTACAGACCTTGAGGCCCGAGATTCCGGTCATGCTGATTACTGCATTTGGCAGCATCGAAACGGCAATCGAAGCAATGAAACGGGGTGCTTTTCATTATATCGTAAAACCGTTCAAGCTTGCCGAAATGGGCGTTAACGTCAATCGCGCCATGGAGCACCGCAAGCTTCAGCGCGATAACACCGCTCTTCGCGACGAAGTGAAAAAAAGCTGGAACATGGGAAACGTGATCGGCAAGAGCGCCGCCATGAAATCCGTATTCGATCTCGTCAGCCGGGTTTCGCAAGCAACCGCAAACGTGCTGGTTACCGGCGAAAGCGGTACCGGAAAAGAGATGGTTGCGCGCGCGATTCATCAGCAAGGGCCAAGAGCAGCCAAGCCGTTTATTGCAATCAACTGTACTGCAATTCCTGAAACCTTGCTTGAGTCAGAACTTTTTGGTCATGCCAAAGGCTCGTTTACTGGCGCAGTAAATAAGAAGCGCGGTCTTTTTGAAGAAGCTGAGGGCGGAACATTATTTCTGGATGAGATCGGCGATATGGACGTGTTGCTTCAATCGAAGCTCCTTCGAGTCATTCAGGAGAAGAAAGTCAGGGCGGTCGGGGATAACGTCGACAAGCCTGTTGATGTTAGGATTATTGCAGCAACCCACAAGGATTTAAAGGCTGCGATCAAGGATGGTCGTTTTCGCGAGGACTTGTACTACCGTCTCAGCGTCATTCCGATTGTCATTCCGCCACTTCGTCACCGTCAGGAAGATATTCCCATTCTTGCAGAGTATTTCTTAAAGAAATATTCCGCGACCAATAATTCGACTGTGCGTGGTTTCACCAAGCGTGCAGTTTCTAAACTGATGGGTCTTAAATGGGAAGGCAATGTTCGAGAACTCGAAAATGTAATTGAACGTGCTGTGGTTCTGAGTCAAGGCACATTGATCGACGAAGTTGATGTTCCGACTCCCGAAACTTCGAATGCAGAAGCATTTTTTGGCAGTGCTACGGGCGATTTTCCAACGATCGAACAACTCGAGCGACGCTATATTGAATTGATCATGGAAAAAACCGGTGGTCGAAAAGACAAGGCTTCTCAGATTCTCGGCATCAATCGTCGGACGCTTTATCGAAAAGAACGCGAATATGGTTTAATTTCTGCTGATTCACCCGAGGAACTCGAAGGAGTTCACGAGTGAACCCGATCGACCCGCAAGCGGTTCGAGACATGATGGGGGCTGCTCGAGAGTTAAGCAATATCAGGCAAGCACTCGATCAGGCTGCGATTGTGGCGATCACCGATCAAGCGGGAGTCATCACTCACGTTAACGACAAGTTTTGCGAGATTTCTAAGTACTCGCGCGAAGAGCTTTTGGGCAAAAACCATCGACTGGTGAATTCCGGGCACCATCCCAAGGAATTTTTTATCGATATGTGGAAAACCATCTCGAGTGGAAAATATTGGGAAGGAGAAGTCTGCAATCGGGCGAAAGATGGGAGTCTCTATTGGGTGAATACCACCATCGCTCCGTTTTTGGATCAGAATGGCAAGCCTTATCAATATGTGTCGATTCGTTACGAAATTACCCGCAGAAAAAATGCTGAAGAGAGTCTGAGGGTCAGCAATCGCGAATTACAGGACTTTGCCTCGATCGCGGCGCATGATCTTCAAGAACCTCTGAGAAAAATCCTGACCTTTGGCGATCGACTAAAGGGCAAGCTCCCGGCGGATATTTCGGAAGAATCGAAGGATTATCTGCAACGAATGCTGTCATCTGCCGGCCGAATGAGAAAATTGATTGAAGATCTTTTGACTTTTTCGCGCGTAACCTCGAAAGGTAATCCCTTTCAAAAAACGGATTTGAATCAGGTATTGAAGGATGTTTTGGCCGATCTTGAGCTTCGAATCGAGCAGTCTGGCGGAAAAGTGGTCGTCAGTGAACTTCCATTGGTCGACGCCGATCCTTCTCAGATGCGACAATTATTTCAGAACCTCATTGCTAATGGCCTAAAGTTTCATCGTAAGGGAGTTGCGCCCGAAGTAATGATTCACTCGAGTGCAGTGGGTGATTCTGTTCGCGTCGAGGTTTCAGATAATGGAATCGGATTTGATGAGAAGTATCTCGATCGAATTTTTACGATTTTTCAGAGGCTTCATGGACGGCATGAGTACGAAGGAACCGGTGTTGGTCTTGCAGTATGTCGGCGAATTCTCGAGCGCCATGGCGGTAACATTTCCGCGAAAAGCAGTCCTGATCAGGGAGCAAAATTCATAATTACGTTGCCAGTACGGCGAAGGAGTGAAAATGTTGAACTCAAATCATAAAAAACAAGTGACCATTTTGATTGCAGATGATGATTCGGATGATCGATTGATGATCAGTGATGCGCTTCGCGAGAGTCGGGTGGTGAATGATTTGCGCTTTGTCGAAAATGGCGAAGAATTGATCGATTACCTTTTGCGACGCGGAAAGTACGAGAATCAAGGTGATAGCCCGCGACCAGGACTGATTCTTCTCGACTTGAACATGCCAAAAATGGACGGTCGCGAAGCCTTAAAACTGATCAAAAGTCATGATGGGCTAAAACGGATTCCGGTAGTGGTGTTGACGACATCGAAGGCGGAAGAAGATATTTATCGGACCTATAACCTGGGAGTGAATTCATTCATTTCTAAACCAGTTACTTTTGATGCCTTGGTGGCAATTGTTCAGGAGATCGGGCGTTATTGGTTCGAAATCGTAGAACTTCCTGGTGAAAATTAAAGATGATGATGAAAAAGGCCGAAATTTATGTTCTGGTGGTGGATGATGATGAAGATGATTTCTTCATTTTGCGAAACCTGCTGAACGAAATTCAAGGTCAGAAATTTATTGTGACCTGGGCTTCTTCTTTCGAGGACGGACGAAGGATTCTTCTCGAGCATAAGGAAGAAAAGAAGTTTGATGTTTGTTTCGTCGATTACCGTTTGGGAATTCGTACCGGTGTCGATCTCCTGCGTGATGCCATCGCTGAAGAAGTGCCGATTCCGATTATTCTTCTTACCGGCTACGGGCAAATCGATGTCGATCTTGAGGCGATGACCGTCGGTGCTGCGGATTATTTGGTCAAAGACCAGATCAGTCCCTTTCTTCTCGAAAAAACCATTCGATACGCCATCTTCCGCTTCGAAAGCATTCTTCAGAGCAAACAGCGCGAGGCTCAGATCATGATGCAAGATCGCTTGGCATCGATTGGTCTACTAGCGTCGAGTTTGGCACACGAAATCGGAACTCCGCTGGGAGTCGTGCGCGGACGGGCAGAGTTCATCGCCAATCATTGTGAGCAGGATG
>CAIKYX010000040.1 GCA_903831745.1 Oligoflexia bacterium | reverse complement strand
GGGTAACAACATGTTCCAACGGAATTGGAGCTAAGTTCAAGTCGACAAATGCCTCGATGGAGCGCCCCGCCTCAAGACTGGACTGCCATTTTGCTAGGATAGCCAACCCAGGATGGGTAACTTTGGCTAATCTAAGAACCGCTGATTGGGGAAGTTCCAAGATGCATCTCTCAGCTTCGGCCTTTTGACGACCATATTCGGTAACTGGACAGACTCGTTCGTACTCAAATCTATTTTTCAAACTATTGCCATCAAAAACTTGACTTGTGGAAAGTAGAAGAATATGACTTCCGCGAGAGCTCATAAGCTTAGCTAACTCTGTAGTTGCAAGCACATTGATGTTGCGTGCCATTACCGGATTTTTTTCACAATCTGATAGTTTGGTAATTGCAGCGCAAAGTACGACAGCAGAGTAGCATTTTCCTTCAAGGCTTTGCCAAGTTTTTGACGATAAATCCAAATAGGGTCGTACTTCAGTGACTTGGTCTGTATTGCGCGTGCTCCATTCATGCAGAACGCCTTTTCTTACCCAGTAGGCTGATAGGGCGCTACCTATTAGACTGTCGCCGCCTACAATTAAATACATTACCTCTTTCCCTTAGGGTTTACACACAATGCGAGAAGATAATGAGCCATCTTTGAAAACCCAGTATGAACAACTTCGTCATTCATGGAAAATAAAAAAACATGATCAAAATATTGCAATAGCAGGACCTGAAGCGCTATCCCAGTTTTGCAGTTTACGTGTCCTTCGCGACTTCCCGGTGATGCGTAGACTTGGGACTCCAGACTGGGTATGCCAATAATAGCGCAACCACTTTTTTTCAAAGAAAGGCAAATATTCTCAAGAAAAATACTTTCTAACTCCGGACTTATATGCTCCAAAACGTCCAGAGAATAAACGGCATCCATTTCAACAGGCAATGGCGCATTTAGAATGTCATGCGTTTTGGCTTCAGTTTGCCATTGCTCACATGCGTGTTCGTTAAACTTTTCTATGAAATACGAATCATAGTCGGTGATAAGTAAGTTACCCACCGCCTGTCGGACAATACGCGATCCAAATCCGTCGCCACATCCAATTTCGGCAACTTGATCTTTTCCCGTAAGCATTTTCGCGACAAATTTGTACCGTGCTAAAGTGAAGACTAGCCGTTTTGGATCTTCAAACCACACGGCATTGTTCATTACGCCCAATGTTTGCAAGCCGATGCTCTGCTCTAGAGTAATCAGCGATTGATTGACGGGATCTTTGGTTCTAATGTGGTTTTTCACAGGCGTTCATTCAAAATATATAAATTCGTAGTCACCCGAGTAGCCAAATTCTTGATAAAGCCAAATCCATTCGTCTTGATCAAAAAATGATTCACAAGTCAAGGCCCAACATTGCAGGTTAAAAAGTTCCTGTTCATTCCGGTAACTCTCTAACATGACATAGCCCTGCCTGCCCACACGTTCGAGTTCGCTTAAGGCCACTTTAAGCTCAAATAGACGGAGGTTGTGCAAAGTGCCGAGTGAAATTACTAAATCAAATTCATTGTCAGAAAATGGATATTCGGTTTGGGCTTGCTGTATGCGCAGATGCGGCTTTACGAGGTCTGTTGCTCCGGTAAGGGCGTGCTCTGATATATCCATTCCAACAATGCGCAGCATGGGCTCTAGTAGTAGCATTTCATGGAGCAGAAAACCTTTTCCACAGCCGACGTCCAGCACCTTAGAGCCTGGACCAAGGTGGTAAGTGCGAATAATGGCCTCTGCAGCAGAGCGCCAACGGCC
>CAIKYX010000039.1 GCA_903831745.1 Oligoflexia bacterium | reverse complement strand
ATTTGAGCGCAAAATCACTGATGCCATCAATCTCAATATTCAACACCGGAACGCCACCGGCTATGTAGGTTTCTTTTACTACTTCCTGCAACAAGGGTTCTGCCAGGTAAGAAGAAACGATATATACTTTATCGCCCTTTTTAACTTCGAGGGGACGTACTTTTCCGTCTTCAGTCACGCGGCCGGTTCCAACAGCGATGATTTCGCCTTGGATCGGTTTTTCTTTAGCCGTGTCTGGAATGATGATTCCACCCTTGGATTTTTCTTCTTCTAACTGTCTTTTTACGAGCACGCGATCGTGCAATGGACGAACTTGCATTGTTATCTCCTTAATACGTTAATTTTGTATTACTCGATTAGATGGTTTCGGGGTTGCCTTTGTCAACCTGACGAGCCAAATAAATTTAAAAAACATGCTTTTTTTCTCGAAAAATCCGCATTAAAACAAATTCGTTGACAGCGATAACGCCTAGCAGTACTACCCCTCTGTTCTTAATAGGGTAAGGACTCGCTTCTAGTGGGGACTAGGGTGAGTTCGATAAAATTGTGAGGAGAGAGACTATGTCAAAAGCCAAATTTTTTGGTCTAGTATTAGGCATGATTCTCGGGGCCGTCAGCATGGCACGAGCATCAACATCACCTAATAAAATTTCAGATGAACTATATTCAGACGACCTTTATCGGGCCCACGCAGCCCAAGAGATCCCGCAAAGCCTTGAGGCCAGCGCAAGCGATAGCCCCCTGGCTCAAGCAGATATCACGGCAAGCCCTGCCATCGAATCCGTTGCAGACGTAGATTCTGCTCCAGTGAAGAAAAAAGGGAAAAACGTAAGAAAGAGAGCTTCTTTCTAAGAACGCTTTCAGGATTTAAACAGGTAACTGAATTTATGAGTTGCCTTTTTTTCTTCACTCGAATAATTCTTAATGTCTACATTTCACTTTAAATGTGTCTAGGTAGCTCAGTCGGTAGAGCAACGCCCTGAAAAGGCGTGTGTCGGCGGTTCGATTCCGTCCCTGGACACCATTTTTAAAGCATAATTCAAGTTCGAATTCCTCAACATCCGAGACTTCTGCTTTACCTTTAGCCTTAAATCAACCTAAAGTTACGTCGTGACTTCAATCACGAAATTGGACAGAATTTCAAACTCCATTCAAATCAGCGAACTTCTGGTTCGCATGTCAATGATAGCCACCTCCGCGATACTGATCACTGCCGGTATTGGCTGGTTCAATCACACTGCCGTTTTAGCGAGTTTCATCGATGGCTATCCGAACATGCTCCCCAGAACCCTGTTGCTCTTCACACTCTCGACACTCTCTTATCATCTTCAGAAGAACTACCCATCGTCACCAAAAACTGTTGCGCTCGGAAAGCTTCTATCACTTCTTTCTCTCGCACTGACTCTCGTAACCCTGATCGAACACGCATTTCATGTCGATTTGGGAATCAGCTCGTGGTTCATCGGCCTGAATCATGAATCGATGATCGCTTCGATCAAACCTACACCAGAAACCACCGTTCTATTTACCATCCTGAATCTCGGCCTCTTATTTTTTAATTCCTCGATTGGCACAGGAATCATGATCTCGCAATTGGCGGGCTCTATTGTCGGGTTTTGGGCCGAGTTTCTAATGATCTCATATCTGTTTCGATCACCCTCGATGTATAGCCTCTTTGCAGATGACCGAACCATAGGAATCTCACTTCCAACTACCTTGAGTTTTTTCTTTTTAAGCATTGCACTGCTGAGTGCCCATCCGAATCAGGGCTTCATGTCTTTGGTATTCGGCAATAGCCCGGGCGGTATTACGCTTAGACGACTTTTTTGGCTAGTCGTCATCATTCCACTCACCTTGGCGATTGCATTGGCTCAAACTCGCCGCTGGGGTTTGCACGATCCTGCCATCGAAGATGCACTTTCGACCATGATTACCATTATGATTTTTTTTGCATTTGCCTGGAAGACTGCGCGCAAGCTCGAAAAGCTCGATTGTGAAAGGCAAAATGCCGCTGATGCACTTCTTCGTTCGAGAGAAGAAACTTTGGCCATTGTTTCTCATGATCTGAAAAATCCTCTAACCGCAATCAAACTCACTTCAGAAGTAATCAGCAAGCTGACGATCCCAAAATTAAATCTAGATTCCGAGTTAAACCAGCGACTCCTTCAGCAAATGCAAGGAATCATCAGATCTTCCCAAATTGCTGAAAAACTCGTAGCCGATCTGCTCGATTTTGCAAAAATCGAAGCAGGAAACCTCAGGATTGAAACATCAAACGTTCGCCTCTCTGACATTTTGGATGAAGTTGTTCTTTTAATGAACCCATCGGCAGATGAACACAAAATTAAACTCACAGCAGAATACAGAGACTTAGAATTCATTCACTGCGATCGAATCCGAATTGTACAGGCCCTCAGCAATCTTGTAGCCAATGCAATCAAGTTTTCGCCCGAAAACACACAGGTCTGGATCAGCGCCACTCGAACAAAAAACGATGACTGTCTTTTTTCTGTAAAAGACCAGGGGCCCGGCATGACCGAAGACACCGCTGCACATATTTTCGAAAGGTATTGGCAGCCTGAGATCACCAAACATCAGGGAACCGGACTTGGGCTCTCGATCGTCAAAGGTATTGCCGAATCCCACCACGGAAAAGTATGGGTCGAAACCCGACCCGGGCAAGGTAGCATTTTTTATTTTACGTTGCCGAACTACGGAACATACTCATACAAGTGAATGATGCCCGCTTCGAAATTTGAGTATGCGGAGAAAAAGACAGCCGAGCTACTCGCAACCATGGCGCTGGGCGAATCATCTCCGCCATGATTCAGGTTAGAGATTTGAACCACGCTCGAGCCGTCATACCGATAGACTTTGTAATCCCCAAGAGAGTTTGTGGCTGTAAAATAAATATCGGATCCAAGCGCAGTCAATAAATTAGGATCATCCGTATTTCCTGAATTCACATCTGAAACCTGGCTCACCGCACTTCCATCAAAAAGAAAAACCTTAGCCCCAATACCCGCACTGGTGGCAATAAAGTAAAGACTGCCCCCTGCCGCAGTCACTTGACCGATGTTGTCATCTCCGCCCGGCGTGGTGTTGCTTACTTGCGTAACCGATGTTCCATCAAACGAGAAAAGCTTGGTTCGGGCAGAAGGATTTAAGGAACTGAAATAAAGGGTCGACCCCACGGCGATCAGATTGCCAGGCTCATCATCGCCCCCGCTGGTGGTATTCGAAATCTGGCTCACCGAAGTGCCGTCATACTTAAAGACGTGCCTCTGCCCACCGTTCGAAGTCTGGGCTACATAAAAAAGATTAGTCCCAATTGCCACGAGATTTACAGGAGCATCGTCACCGCCTGAATTGACCTCGGGAACCTGAGTCACAGTGGCTCCATTGTATTTAAAGATTTTGTAACCCGCGATGCCATCCTGGGCGACGAAAAAAATATTGGCGCCAGAAGCCACTGCGGCCTGCACACTATCGTCTCCGCCCGTAACCGTATCCGAAACCTGAGTGACCGTAGAGCCCACACATTTAAAGAGCTTGCTGCCCGTCGCAACACTTGCCGAAAAATAAAGGGCTGATCCTGACACCGCCAATATTTTTGGTGAATCATCACCAGCAGGTAAAATATTCGAAATCTGAGTGGTCGTAGTACCGTCGTAAGCAAATAGCTTAGAGAACTTATTCGTTGGATCGAACCATGCAGTAAAATAAACGGTTGAATCCACTGCTGTGAAACCCATTGGGGTATCGTCCCCTGTTGCATTAATATTAGAAATTTGAGTGACCGAAGTTCCGTCGAATTTAAAAGCTTTTGAACCGACGTTCGGAACAAGCGCCGAAAAGTAGACTGAAGTACCGATGGCGGCAAGATTTGAAGGAGAATCGTCGCCACCCGTGGTTACATTCGAGAGCTGAGAAACCGAGGTGCCATCGTACTGAAAAACGCTTCGGCCATGCAACGTGTTCGAAGTAAAATAAACCGACGTGCCATCGATCGTGCCATTTTTCGGATCATCAGATCCTGCTGAATTGGTATTCGAAACTTGCAAAACAGACGAGCCATCATATCGATAGAGTTTTGTAACACCGTCTGACACTCGGTCATAGCGAAACAACAAGTTCGTTCCTACCGCCGCAAGTGCAGAGACTACTTCACCCACCGTAGGGTCAATGAGTTGAGTCACTGACGAACCGTCATATTTAAAGAGCGTAAATCCGGCAGGAGAAAGCCCATCAAAATAGACATTACCCCCCAGCACGGCAATACTCTGAATGTTGTCGTCATCGCCAGGATGAGTATTAGAAATTCGAGTAACGGAAGAACCATCGTACTCGTAAACCTTGTAACCTACTCCGTCTAAACCGGAAAAATAAAGCTTGGTGCCTTTTACGGTGAGCAGACTTGGATTATCGACACCGCCAGGATTAGTGTTCGAAACCCGAGTGACCGAACTGCCATCATAATAAAAAACCTTATTATAACCAGAACCGTTCGTGCCCACAAAATAGAGGTTTGATCCGTAGGCAGTGAGAGCCTGCGGATTATCATTGCCGCCTGCGCTTACATCCGAAATCTTGCTCACCGAAGTTCCGTCATAAAGGTAGACATTGTATCCGCTCGTTCCGCCGGTGTATGCGCTAAAATACAAATTGGTTCCTGCAACCGTTAGAAGCGCTGGAGTATCACTCGCAGATGGATTGATATTTGAGATTTGAGAGACTGTCGTGCCGTCATATTGAAAAAGCTTCGAACCCGAAGCGACGTATGAAGAAAAATAGATTTTGGATCCAATAGCTTCAATGTTGCTGGGATAGTCATCATGGCCAGGATAAGTATTCGAAATTTTGGTGATCGAAACCCCATCGTATTGATAAAGCTTCGTACCCGTGCCGTCGGTCGCACTAAAATAAAGTTTCGACCCGACTCCCACCATCTCAGTCGGATTATCATCACCGTTTGGATTCAAGTCGCTGACCTGAGTCGCCACTCCGTCGATATCGCAAAATAATTTGATGCCGCCTAAAAAGCCGGATTCGACTCCGGCCCAGCAAGCTGAACCATTATAACTGGCGATACCTTGGATGACTTCATCTGTATTTTGGCTGGCGCAGCTGATGCCAATCAGGTTCAGTCCAGCCGTCCAAGCGCTGCTTCGATATTTGCCACTCAAACAGAGCACCGAAACAACAGGGGCTGCAGGCGATGCAGAAGGAGTCGACGACTTGGTAGCCGGCAGTGCGTTCATCTTAAAAGTGCAAGCAGGAGTCGCGGCGATCCATCCCAGGATGAACCACAGACGTAAAAACACCTGATTTTTTAACTCGCTCACTCGCATAAAACGATACTCGAGCCCCTCTCTCTACTTCATCGGTTCGGTCCATTATCAGAAAGACTGAAGCAAGAAAGATTTCTACGTAGACACATGATTTTTATGCATAAAAACGATCGGAATTTCTGTTTCAATAGAACCAACTTGATTAGGTTAATTCTTTAGATTTTCTAGTCATTTCTCATAAAACAAACTATCCGCAACGCCTTTTGTGGCGTATTGTCTCGAGACATTCTGTCCGAACTGTATGACATGGAAACTGCAATTGCAGATACATCGGTCGCTTACGAGGCAATTCAAGAATGTGATGAACTGCTTGAGCAGGCTTCTCTGATCCTTTTCGAGATCGAAAAATCAGGGTTTGCTTTCAACGAAGTAAACTACCACAAAATCTTCCGCTACCTTCATTCAGTAAAGGGTTGCCTGGCAATGGTCGGACTGAACGATTTGGCAAGAGTCATTCATGAAGGTGAATCGCAGTTTCGTCAGTGTCTCGAACAAAAGACTTTTCCGGCGCCCCTCATCCAATCGACCCTAGAACTGATTGCTTTGGTTCAAGACGAATTTAAGATTTTTCCTGAACAAAGTGAACGAATGAAGCGCTTTCAATCACCTTTAACTCTAGTACCCACTTCTGCCACGACTATTCTAAAATCCCCCCTCGAGACCAGACTCACCTGGAAAGAAGAATATTCAACAGGCGTAGAGAGCATCGACCTCGCTCATCAACACATCCTGAATATTTTTCGAACTGAAATCAATAACTACAAACGCCACGCCATTTCGCCCTACGCGCTCGCCTGCAAGTTTTCTGAAATTCTCAGTCTTTTAAAAATGCACTTTGAAGCCGAAGCGTCTACCGAACAAAACACAACCGGCGCTGAAAACCATGCACACCACGATCACCATCGCGCTTACTTTGAAAAGATGAATGACTATCAAAGCGACTTGATCGAACTCGAGATTAACCCATCGTTGTCTATTTTAATGTGCCTCGCTCGTGAACTTTTAGATCATCTGATGTTCGAAGCAAAACTCTTCAAGTCTCGACTCGATGGGCAATGCCAAAGATAATCGCTTCGTCCCGAGAATTCACAAATTTTTTAGCAAACGCCCGTACTTTGAAAACATTGCCGTTCGACTCTACACGATGAATATTATGATAAACGATATCTTGGTGAATCAATCGATCGATATCGCGTTGAATCGTTACTAAATCCTCCGGAATAATTTTTCGGGTCCAATTGATATCAAATACCGGCTCCATCTCGACATCATAAATTTCAAACATTTGTTCGGACCAATAAAATTGAGACGTCTTTATATTCCATTCCCAATATCCAATGTGGCTCGTTCCACTTTCGAAATCGTTATTCAAGGAACGTTTGATCGCTTCGATTTCGAACGATTCAATTAAAAGCGGCTTTTCGGTTACCCGATTCATAGGAACTACTAATCTTGGTGTTGATAGCAACATTAGGCGCCGACAAGGCAATTCCGTCTTGGGCATTAAAAAGCTTTAAAAAAAACGGGTTCGGCTGCACGTTCAGTGCTTTTAAAATACGAAATAATAATTCGATTCGAGGCGAGATCTCTCCCGCTTCGATTCTTTGAAGTGTTCGAAAAGAGACCCTGCACAACTTGGCGAATTCGAGCTGGTTCAGGCCCGAGTCTTTTCTTAACTGCGAAATAAGGTTTGCCATTTGGCGATCAAACGAAGGCACGCGCTCAATCATATCTCAGTGTGACCAATAGTCTAAAAGAAATACGAAATACATTTCGCGCCAAATTTGGCGTTACGAATTATAGTCCGCCTCAACATCAGAGCCGACCCGATTTAAAATCAGATCGGCTCGAGAGTATAAAGCAAATAACTAGAGATTCGAAACCCACTTGATCATGTTGGTGGCAATGTCTTGCCCACTGCTGGTCGTCGGCTGAGTACCCGATACAAAAACCTTGCCTGCACCAAAAGTGGTGGTTGCCGCAGCAACCGTATTATTCGAATAGCGACCTACTGGATTCGCCAGATTTCCGAATCCGGTGATCACCGGACCCAATACATCGGTAAAAAGTTTTACCAAATTACCTGAAATAAGATCTCCGAAAATAGTTCCGATGCCTCCTGAACTTGAGGTCAGAATCTGGCCTGGAAAAATTCCAAGCCCCGGAACATTCGTATTACCTACGAGTGCAGTCGAAATCAACGCACCCGCATCGAATCCCGCATAGCCGCCCCCACCTTGAATGAACGAAAGAATTTCGTTCATGAGCATGGGCGACATGCCGGCAAGAATCGAGGTCGCAGCCCCACCCGGAAGAATCAAGGCGACCGCATCCTGAAAAAGCGTCGAGATCATCGAGGACGACGTCAACCCTGAAAGCAGGTCACTCGTCACCACCTTCGGAGTCAATCCTGCAGCAGTGACCAATTGAGAAGTCGAGTCGGCACACGTTTGTCCGCAACTTCCTTGACCATTGTAAATCAGAACTGTTTTTGGAGCCGGTGCGGTTACACCGGATTGAACTGAACCCAAAGAATCGGGGTTATTGTTTTTGGCACAAGAACAAAGTGCGAGTGCCGTTACCATACTGAGTATTATTTTTAATTTAGTTTTCATGAAATTATTTTCACCGATTCAAAATCATGATGAAAGAAATTAATACCTGGTTGATTCAGATTGAAGGGACACTTCAGGACGAGTGAGATTTTTTAGCCACTTTAGAGTGATTCTTTGCCCCGTAAAGATTTATTAGAGAAATGCCGATAGGAATCTATGCCCTGGCGCAAGCAGGTTTCGGTAGCCATTCAAAAGCAGTTGGATCGTGATTTGCTTTTAAGAGCCAATGCCTCGTCCGCAGGCAATCTCGGTCTCTATCTCATTGTCTATTTTTCGCTTCACCTCAATCAAAGTTCGTCACCGATTGCCTGGTTTTCTGGTTCGCTGATTGTTTGCTCTGCCCTTTTAAGATTCTGGATCAGCAATCGCTACTTTAAAGGAAACCCACAGCGGCACTTTCACTAGAAACCCCTCTATTATTCTGCGGCCATGAGTTCTGCCTTCGGTTTTGCCACCTTAAGCTGCTGGATCTATTACACGTACACGTTCAATCATCCTTACAGTCAACTGATGTTGCTCGTCTTAAGCGGCATTGCCTCGTCTTCACTCATCACCCTCGGAAGCTCTCCTCGCTTATTTCGGTTCTATTGCGGCGTCACCCTCCTTACGCCGATTGCCTCCAACTACCTTTTCTCTGAGATTCATCAGAATACCTACTTGCTTCTATTTCTGATCTATTTTTTCTTTCTTGCCTTTCAATCGACGATTTATTTCGAAAGTTTGCTGGCACGGTTCTCTCATGAAGAACAGCTCGAAAAGGATCGAAGCCTGCTTCAAACCATTTTGGATACCGTTCCGGGCTATATCTCTTACGTAAACGAGAATATGGAATACCTCGCGATGAATAAGAACCTTCGCGATCATCTGGGTATCGGTGAAACAGAAATCGCCGGAAAAAAAGTCGGTTATCTTCGAATGAAGGATGACCCCTGGGCGAGAGAAGTCGAAGCGTTTCGCGATTCCGACCAATTAGGCGTAAACCGAGAAGTGCAACTGAACGTCAACGGCCAACCCAGATGGCATTTGATCTCGCTTAGAAAATCGAACGACTCGAAATGGATTGTCTGTATTTCGATCGACATCAATCAAGAAAAACTACTTCAACTCGAGGCACAAGAACAAAGAAGCCGTTCCGAAATGTCGGCAAAAATGGCTTCTCTAGGCGAGATGTCGTCGGGCATGGCTCACGAGATCAACAACCCGTTAGTCATCATTCAGGGAAAAACCATGACCATGAGCAAACTACTCGCTCGCGAGCCGATTGATCAGGATGCCCTGAAAAAGGCGATCGACGTGGTCGAAAAAATGGTAACCCGAATTGCAAAAATCATTGCCGGGCTTCGAACCTTTGCCAGAGATGGCAGCAAAGACCCATACCTTCCGCAATCGCTGCGCACTATCGTTGAAGATACCTTGAGCCTTTGCCAGAGTCGATTTGTAAGCGGTGGCGTAACCCTGATGGTGGATGAGATTCCAGAATCATTGACCTTCGAATGTCACGCGTCCGAGATTTCTCAGGTGATTCTGAATCTCCTGGGAAACGCGTATGATGCGATTTCTGAATTTCCTGATAAATGGGTTAAAGTTTCAGCACTGGATCTCGGTGACACCCTCGAAGTGAGGGTGACTGATTGCGGAAAAGGAATTCCTCCAGAGCTTCATGCCCGCATCCTCGAGCCATTCTTTACCACCAAAGAAGT
>CAIKYX010000038.1 GCA_903831745.1 Oligoflexia bacterium | reverse complement strand
TTCAAACCCTTCCTTCTCTGCCTCAGTCGATAATGTCGCGAGAATGTCATCAGCTTCAAATCCCTCAATCGCAAAGCGTTGAATCTTCATGGCGCTCACAAGCTCATAGAGGTAACTCATCTGGGAGCGAAACTCATCAGGGGTGGCAGATCTTGTTGCTTTATATTCAGGGAAAAGTTCAGTTCGAAACGTCTTGCGTGAAACGTCAAAAGCAACTGCAATATGGGTCGGTGATTCTGAGGCAATCAAATTTACGATCATGGAGGCAAATCCATAAATTGCGTTTGTTGGTTGGCCTTTGCTGCTCTGAAAATTCTCAACAGGCAAGGCATGAAATGCCCGATAAGCCATCGAGTGGCCATCAATAAGGAGCAAGCGTTTCATTGAGGTGATTCTATGGTGAGGTACACCTTCCAAGGTTAAGATCTGGGTATGACTGATTACATGAAATTACTCCAAGAGCGTGGTTTGGGTGCATTAGATAAGAAGATGGGTATCGAGATTCTCGAGGCAACGCCGGAGCGAATCGTTGGCACGATGCCTGTTGAAGGCAACACCCAAGCATTTGGAAGACTTCACGGAGGAGCAAACTGCGTATTGGCCGAATTGCTTGGATCAATCGGCGCTTGGCTGCACGCAGGTCCAGGAAGACTGACTGTTGGCGTTGACATTAATGTGACACATCACAAGGCGGCAATCAGCGGGAAGATCACGGGAGTTGCTACACCGGTCTCTTTGGGCCGCACACTTGCAACTTATGACATTGCCATAACGAATGAAAAAGGTCAGCGTTCTTGCACTGCGAGAATTACAAGTCTTATTCTTGAAGAAACTAACTAATGCCTGGCGGCTCCAGTACCAAGGTATGCGGCACGAACTGCGGGATCGTTGAGCAAATCACTTGCCTTTGCTTCTTTAACAACCTTGCCCGTTTCCAGAACATAGGCTCTGTTAGCGCGCTGCAGAGCTTGTTGGGCATTTTGCTCAACAAGAAGAATTGTTGTTCCAAGATATTTATTAATCGCAGTAATGATGTTGAAAATGTTTTGAATCATCATCGGAGCCAGTCCCATGGATGGCTCATCCAATAAAAGGACCTGGGGACGCGCCATAAGCGCACGACCGATCGCAAGCATTTGTTGCTCGCCTCCAGAAAGAGTTCCGCCCGCTTGTGAGGCGCGCTCTTTTAGACGAGGGAAAAGCCCATAAACCTTCTCAAGGTCTTCATCCATTTCTGCTTTACGATTTTTACGAAAATATTTACCAATTTCTAGATTCTCGAGAACAGTCATTCCTGGAAAAATTCCACGGCCCTCAGGCGCTTGTGAAATGCCAATCTCAACTCTTTCATGAGCTGACATATTTGAAATATCTCTGCCGTCAAAAATGATTTGACCTGATGAGACGGGACGTAGACCTGAAACCGTTTTGAGAGTCGTTGTCTTTCCAGCTCCGTTAGCACCAATGAGCGTAACGATCTCTCCCTGATTAACCACGACACTAATACCCTTGATGGCTTCAATCTTGCCGTAGAAAACATGGAGATCCTTAATCTCAAGACGCATCTGTAGGCACTCCTAAATAGGCTTCAATAACTTTTGGATCGTTTTGCACTTTGGCTGGCAGATCATCTGCAATTTTCTTGCCGAAATCCAAAACAACGACACGGTCAGAGATTCCCATAATCAATGACATATCATGCTCAATTAGAAGGACCGTATATCCAGCATCGCGGATGCGCTTTATGTCATTTGCAAGGGCCACTTTTTCTGCAGGGTTAAAGCCAGCAGCGGGTTCATCTAAAAGCAGTAATTGTGGGTTGGTGCCAAGAGCTCTCGCAATTTCAAGACGACGTTGGTCGCCATAGGGGAGGTTCTTTCCAAGCTGATCGGACCGATGGTCAATGCCAAGGAACTTGAGAAGTTCATGCGCTTTTGCAGCACTTTCTCTCTCTTCTCTCCGAGAGCGTGGAGTTCCAAATAATGAACCAACAAGACCCGTCTTTTTATGTACATCCGTTGCAGTAATGACATTTTCAAGTGCGGTCATATCGCCAAAAAGACGAACATTTTGAAAAGTTCGAGCAATACCTAGTTGCGTGATTTTGTTACGCTTTTTCCCAGCAAGGCTGACGCCATTAAAACGAATCTCTCCGGACGTCAATGGATATACACCTGTGATTACATTGAACACGGTTGTTTTACCAGCGCCATTTGGGCCGATGAGCGCCAGTATCTCTCCCTTATTTACGGAAAAATTGACTGTGTCCAAAGCACGAACGCCCCCGAATTGCATCAGGGCATTATCAAGCTCGAGTATTTTCTCAGACATTTTGCGCAGCTTTCTTAGCTTTCAACTTCTCACGCTTTTTGCGAGGTAGTAGCCCATCTGGTCTGATATTCATGATAGCTACCAAAGTAATACCAAAAACTAATTGACGCGCATTTGTGATGAACCGAATGCGCTCAGGAAGGTAGGCCAGAATGATTCCCCCGAATACAACTCCCCACATATTTCCCATGCCTCCAAAAACAATGCACGAAAGAATCAGAACTGAAACGTTGAACGTGAACATCTGAGGAGCAATCACGAGAACCTTGGCCGCGTAAATAACACCTGCAGCACCGCCGACCGCTGCTCCAATGCTAAAGGACCAAATCTTGTATCGAAGCGTTGGGACGCCCATAAGCATTGCAACATCTTCATCTTGGCGAATCGCTTCCCAGGCTCTGCCTGGACGCCTTACTGAGAGGCGGCGAATCATCCAAATAACGAGAAGAATCATTGCGAATACGAGCCAAAAGTAGTTAACCGGGTGCATGATATCGAACTTGAGACCAGCAACCGCTGGAGGACTTGGAATTCGTGCTATTCCATTTGTGCCACCTGTAATTGAAATGTTCAAAGTTACGATACGAACAATTTCACCAAAACCAAGTGTAACGATTGCAAGATAGTCGCCTCGTAGGCGAAGCGTTGGTAAACCAAGCAACACACCCGAGAGCATCGCAAGACCCATCCCAATTGGAAGAATCTCCCATGCATTTAGATGCGTGCGTGTACCAAGAATAGCTTGCGTGTACGCCCCAATGGCAAAGAAAGCAACATAA
>CAIKYX010000037.1 GCA_903831745.1 Oligoflexia bacterium | reverse complement strand
TCCATGCTCACCGGATCAATCGGAATGCTGGCTTCGGCCTCTCTCAACGAAAGCAAAAAGGGCCTGTACGAGCCGTCACATGGCTCTGCCCCTGATATTGCAGGCAAAGACATTGCCAATCCTTTGGCAACAATTCTGTCGGTAGCAATGATGATGCGCTACTCCTTTGACAATGATGCGGCTGCAAACCGCATTGAGGCAGCAGTAAAAAAAGTTCTAGCTAATGGGTATCGAACGGCAGACATCTTTGAAACAGGCATGAAAAAAGTATCGTGCTCAGAAATGGGCACTCATGTCGTCACCGCCCTATAAACAAAGATAGTTAAATGTGGCTGGAAGTATTTAAACAATTCTAATTATTTCCAGCTGCATTCTTCAAAAACCATCCCAAAGGGCATAGGTTTCGTTCAAAAATGGCAGAGCACTTATAGTTAGGCTTCCATTTATCAATTTTTTCCGCTATCAAGATAACTGATATCCACGGTGTGATATTCAAAATTTGACAGCGCTCCAGTTGCGCCCCCTCAGAAAGAGGATGCACCTTTTGCGGACTTGAATTATGAACGTGCTAGACCAATGCCGCTTACTGCTACGGTTTAGCAAAATGCCCCCGATTAAACCAGCCGCTTACGCGCAGGAAAGAATTCGGTGCAATTTATTCATTGGGTCTAGCCAGTGTCGTCAATGTTGAGTGTTTTTGAGTTATGAGAGATCAACGAGATGAAAATTACTAAGCAGGCTAAAAAACCCTATGAAGGACTGAAGCTTTCAGTCCCGCCCATTCAGACTGCGGAAAGCCTACGTAATCAAGCTTACGCGATTCTCAAAAAGGCTATTTCCGAAACGGAAATCTATAACGGCCCCGATGAGGTTCAACTGGACGAAAAAGCACTAACACTGGCTTTGGGCGTTAGCCGCACTCCAATCCGTGAAGCGATGACGCGCCTCGAACAAGAAGGCTTCCTGCGGACCGTTCCGCGTAAAGGCATCTATATTGTTCGCAAGACAAAGGCCGAAATCATCGAGATGATCCAAATGTGGGCTGTGCTGGAAGGCCTGTCCGCGCGTCTCGCCTGCCTCAATGCAAGTGACGAGGACATTGCATGTTTGCGGAACCTTTTCGATTGCCTGCACAACGATACTCCATCCGAGCATATGGACGAATACTCTGATGCCAACATCGCCTTCCACCAAAAGATCGTTGCCTTAGGTGGATCGAAGCTCATCTCCGACGCAATCACCAACATTTTCATTCATGTTCGCGCAATGCGGAAAATGACTCTGTTCCAAAGCGATCGCGCTGCTCGGTCTATAAACGACCACATGCAAATCATCGAAGCCCTTGAGAACCGCAATCCCGAACTGGCTGAAAAGCTGGTCCGTCAGCACTCTTTCGACCTAGCCGAATTTGTACTGAAGAACTGCAATTTTCTTGAGTAGCAGAGTGAGCGGGGGCTTAAAGCCCCCCTCCACCGATAAAGTGAACGACTTCCAGCCGGTCACCGTCTTCTACAGTCACCTGGGCATAGGTGGATTTGGGGACAATCTCTAAATTGCGCTCCACGGCGACTTTTCGGGCGTCGATTCCCAACTGACCGAGTAGAACATCTAAAGACAGAG
>CAIKYX010000036.1 GCA_903831745.1 Oligoflexia bacterium | reverse complement strand
GTCCGTTCAGTCCTTTGACTGCGGTGCCTGCAAATAGAGAAAGAATCCAAAGCCATTCTTCTTGCGTCGTGGGTTTTCTCTTTTCTGCAAAGAGCAGGGTGGGAATAAAGAGACTGGGAAGTAACAGCAGGGTTTGAAGCGGATCGAAGATGACCGAGACACTGGTGATCAGCGGAAACAGCGCAGTCAAGAAAAGTCCTGGCGCGATCCAGGGCTTCGAGAACCGTGCCCCCATTTTTTGAAGCGAGAACAAAATTCCCAGGCTCGCAAGCAAGCTTGGAAGCCTCGCTGAAAAAATCGATACAGGTTTAAGTGGTCCATCAAATAACCAGCTGGTCAATGCAATCAACCAATAAAGAATCGGCGGCTTATGATTCAACGCCTGTCCGTCCCAGGTGGGTTTCCAGAGTTGCCCATTTAGTTTCATTTCTTCGGCAACTCGACGGTATAACGATTCATCGAGATCAAACGTGGGTACAAAAAATAGAAAATAGCTCCAAAGCATGAGGAGTGCGAACAGAGTATAAAGTGAAAGGCGATTTCGGGTTATTTTTTCAGAAAGCAAATGCGGAGCCTCATTTGAATGACCCGGATCAACATCTCGATGCTGTCCTTGATTGGATTAACTCGTGAAGCGTCCTGGTGTTCCCAAGAAACCGGGACTTCGGTAATGCCCAGTTGATAGGCGCGGGCAAACATCAGCAGTTCGACGTCCCAAGCGAAGCGTTTGACTTCGAGTTTTTCGATGAAAGGTTGAATAGCTTGTCGATTGATGAGTTTAAATCCGCATTGGGTATCCCGGAATGGAAGGCCGGTGATCATGCGAACTAGAAAATTAAAGGTTCGACCCATGTGTTCGCGCACCCACGATTGCGAAGTGGTGATCTTGCTCTCGGGTAAGTCGCGCGAACCAATCGAAACCGGAGTACCCGCAGCCCATACTTTTTTGAATTGGTCCCATGGGGTGGCCGTGTCGGCGTCCGCGATCAAACACCAGTCGGCCTGGGCGGCCTTTAGGCCTGTGTGAATGGCATTTCCTTTTCCTTGATTGGGCACAACTCGGATGACTCGGTATTGGGGATGTGACTTTTGGTAGTCCTCGATCATTGCTGCAGTTCGATCCTTCGATCCGTCGTCGATGAGTAAAATCTCAATCAATTCAACGCTCGAAAACACGCCCTCATTTTTAGCCTGTTCTAATAGGTCGAAAGTGCGGGGGAGTCTTTTCTCTTCGTTATAGGCCGGAATGATCAGTGCGAGGGTCTGCATTCTAAAATATTGGAATTATTAGCTAAAAAAATAAACACTTTTTGATAAAATATTAATTGATCTTAACACTCAGGTATTATATTCTGGTTTCAACGGAGGACGTATATGACGATTACCGCAGCATTTGAGCTGTCCTTGTACGGAGACGAAAAGCATCAGGAACACTGTGTGGGGCCACCACGCTAGGGAACGCATAGGTTAAGGCTGCCGGACGTCGGCAGGCCCTATGAACCGAAATGAACTGCCCGGCCAGGTGGTTTGGTTTCGGCCAGAGTACAAAAAAACTAAATAAAATACGCAGGGGAAATTTGTGGAGAGGGAGCCCGAAAATATACATGTGGCGATGATCTACCCCCAACCCCCTAATTAAGATGTCACCATGACTCTAGGGCCCGAACTTACCTTCGGGCCCTTTTTTATTATGGATAAGGCTAGCCGGCATCCGGCTCTGCCGGTGACGGTAGCTGGAATAAATTATGTCCAAACCTAAAATACTGATCGTAGAAGACCATCTGGGGCGCAGACTCGAGCTCATTCAATGCCTTCTTCCTATGGGTGTCTAAGTCGATACCGCTATTACTTTTTTTCGCGCAATCGAACTGGTCGGAAAGCGCAATTATGATCTCGTCATTTCTGAAATCCTGCTTACGCATTGTCCGGAGTTGCAGGGCGATGGCATTCAGTTCTGGAAAAAATTTCAGGAGATTCATCCTACGACTCCGATTTTGCTGGTCGCAGATGATGCCACTCGGGCACTGACTGGAATGTTGATGGAAGGTCAAAATCGACCGCCGGTGCTTGAAAGACCATTTAAAATGGCTGATTTTGAGCTGTTTTTGAGCAAGTCTTCTGATCTTAAAAAGGTCGCCTGACTTGCCCCTCGTTTTGGGTTAAGCTCGCTCCATGTTTAAATTACTCAGCGGCTTACTCTTGGTTTCGAGTGCACTGGCACAATCTCCTGCTCCGACGACTGCTTCGGATGATTTTCAGAAATACCCGACACCGATCGAAAACATCACCTGCAAGAAACTCGATTACGGTTCTTATACCTACGCCGAGAATGCCCGAAACAGTTTGATTCATTCGAATCCCGATCTTACCCATCCCAATTTTGCCGGAAAGTACTTGCTCCTGACGAACCCCATGTTGTTTGATACGGATTGGTTCGTGGCAGATTGCAAAACCGGCCGTTTTTTTCATGACCGGGTTTCAGGTAAGGTTCAATTCAAGGCCGACAGTAGTCTGATTGTAGTAACTGAGATCACCAAGGTGCCTCCTCCTCCGCAGCAAATGACTTGGTCAAACGAGCAGTGGATCAAGCTCACCTTAAACGATGTTCCAAAGGCTGATGGGTTGAAAACAGCTGCTCCCGTTTCTGCTCCCGCGACTGGCCCGGGCGTGTCTGCCGTGACACAGGCTCCACAGGGGGACGTGTTTAGCGGCTACGAAAAAGAATTTGCGAAATATCCTGCCACGGTTTCTGAAGTTAAATGCAAAGACGCTGATTTTACCTCTTATTTTTATGCCCAAAATGCCAAGGAGAATCTGATCAAGAATAATCCCAAGCGCGATCTGCCTAATTTTTCCGGCCATTACCTGCTTCTCGAGCATCCGATGTGGG
>CAIKYX010000035.1 GCA_903831745.1 Oligoflexia bacterium | reverse complement strand
CTCGGGGTGATACTGCACCGAGAACGCTTGTTTTGATGGAACCGTCAGCCCCTCGCAACAACCGTCGTTCAAATTGACATGACTTTGAGTGGCTTCTTTTGGAAGTGTCTTTTCATCAACCGCATAACCGTGGTTGTGCGAACTGATTTCGACTAGGCCCTTTTCGAGATTCTTAACCGGCTGATTACCACCGCGGTGTCCGAATTTTAATTTATATGTTTTTGCACCGAGTGCCATGGCCAGTACCTGATGCCCCATGCACACGCCGAAGATCGGAAGTTTTCCGAGAAGAGCTTTTACGTTTTGAACTGCATACGTCGCAAGCGAAGGATCGCCCGGGCCATTCGAGAGAAACACTCCGTTTGGTTTTTCGGCCAAAACTTTCTCGGCAGGATAGTCGGCCGGTACGACCATGATGTCGCAACCCCGTTTTGCCAAATCGCGAAGGAGTTGCATCTTGATGCCATAGTCGTAGGCGACCACTTTGTATTTTGCCTCTGCACCCTGCTCTTTAGCACGCATCCAATAAGGCGCTTTGGTCGTAACTTTTAAAATCCAATCGACCGAGCCGTAATCTTGCTTTGCCAATTGCTCTTTAATCTGTGGAATTTTCTCGCGATCACTTGCAGAAATGATAAAGCCCGGAGTAACGCCCCGATCGCGCAGAAACAGGGTTAATGCACGAGTGTCGATATCAGTCAGCCCTACAGTATTTTGATCCTTTAAAAATTGATCGAGCGACTGCTCAGAACGAAAATTCGAAGGCTGAGCGGTATAATTCGCGATAATCATTGCATTCGCATGAACTCTCGAACTCTCGACATCGACTTTATTTGCGCCCGTGTTACCCACTTGAGCCGTAGTAAATACGACGATCTGCCCAGCATAGGACGGATCGGTCATCACTTCTTGATAACCGGTCATCGAGGTATTGAATACCACTTCACCAAACAGTGGGCCGGACGATCCCTGAAGATTGGCTCCAAAAAAATCTCCTTCAAAAATCTGATCACCGACTACCAGTAGCCCTCTATTTTGAGCTGTCATACTTCAGTTGTCCTCCGACCCAGGTTTTCTTGACCCGGCCTTTAAATTTTCTCGCGGTAAATGGCGAATTCTTACTTTTTGAAACCAGATGCTCGAGCGTCAGCGTCCACTCTTCACTCAGATCGAGAAGCGTAATGTCCGCATGCGACCCGGGCTTCAATGTTCCGATCTCGCTGATTCCTAATAATTTTGCAGGCGCTACGGTCAGACTTTCGACCATTCGTTTCAGCGAAAGCTTCTTTTCATGAACGAGACCTAACAAAAGCGGAACGGTTGTTTGTAGCCCGAGAATGCCGTTTGCAGCAAGCTCGAACTCGACTTCTTTATCGACACAACCGTGTGGGGCATGGTCGGATGCGACCATATCAATGAGTCCACTTTCGAGGGCTTGCGCAAGCGCAGTTTGATCGGCCGGCGACCGAAGGGGCGGCGCCATTTTATAGTCCGTTTTTCCGTGCGAGTGCGAACACGTGTGCTTGCCACTTAAAATGAATTCGTCATTCAGGCAAAGATGATGTGGAGTGACTTCGGCAGTAATTTTTACACCCGATTCTTTCGCAGCCTTAATTTGGGCAATCGCCTCTTTGGTCGATACATGCGCGATATGAACACGGGCCCCAGTCAAGCGGGCAAGCGCAATCTCACGCGCAACCATAATCTCTTCTGAAGCATTGGGATTTCCTGAATACCCAAGAAGTGCCGAAACAGCGCCTTCGTTCATCGGAGAGCCTTGCGAAAGATTCAGATCTTCGGCATGGCTAATCACCGGAATATCAAACATTTTTGCGTATTCCATAGCTCGACGCATGAGCAACGAGTTCATGATCGGCATTCCATCGTCGCTGATCGCGCGAATTCCCGCTTCGACCATCAAACCGATATCGGCAAGCATTTCGCCCTTTAAGCCCTTGGTGACAGCACCAATCGGAAAAACCCTGGCCATCGCCGCTTCGCACGAACGCTCGAGAATATAACGAGTCACTCTGGCATTATCGTTTGCCGGATCAGAATTCGCCATCGAGGCCACACTGGTGAATCCACCGTGCACAGCCGCAGTCGTTCCGGTCTTCACCGTTTCTTTGTGCTCGAGTCCTGGTTCGCGCAGGTGCACATGAACGTCGACGAAACCAGGAGTGGCAATCAGACCTTTGGCATCGACCGCATTTTGAATTTTAAGGGAATCAAACGAACCCGGTTTGTCGATCGCTTTGATTTTTTCATTTTCGATCAGGATATCGCGTTCGGCATCGAGGTTCTGGCTTGGATCAATGACCCGTGCGTTTTTAATGAGCATCATCGTAGTATCCCCCCGAGAACCGCCATGCGAACCCATACACCGTTTTCGACTTGCTTGAGGATCAGCGAGTGTTTCGAATCAGCCACCTCTGAATCAATTTCGAGCCCTCGATTCATCGGCCCCGGATGCAGGATATAAGTATTGGGCTTAAGTTTGGCCGCACGTTCTACGGTTAAGCCCCAAAAGTGCCGGTATTCATGTTTTGATGGAAAATAATTCTGACTCTGCCGTTCGAACTGAATCCGAAGACACATCACTGCATCGGCTTTTGACAACACCTCATCCAGTTTGTGGGTGACTTCGACCTTTGGAAACAAACTCAGATCTTTAGGTAAAAGCGTATTCGGAGCACATAGAATTACGTTTACTCCAAGTTTCGTAAGAGCATGGATATTCGATCGAGCAACTCGCGAGTGAAGAATATCGCCCAGAATGAGAACGGTCTTGTTCTTGAGGCTTCCCCAGACTTCTTGAAGAGTAAAGGCATCGAGTAACGCTTGCGTCGGATGCTCGTGTTGGCCATCGCCCGCATTGATGACCGGTAGATTTAAATTTTCGTGAATGAACTTTGGAGATTCGCCAGACGAGTGCCTCATGACGATGGCGTCGACTCCGTATTGGCGGATGGTGCGTACTGTATCGAGGAGCGTTTCGCCCTTCGAGAAACTCGAGCTTGCCGTCGCAAAGCCCACATTCATTCCGCCCATTTTTCGAACCGCGGTTTCGAAGGACATGCGGGTGCGGGTCGTATTCTCGACAAAAAACTGAAGAATGGTTTTACCCTTAAGCGTTTGTGCTACCGACTCGGGATTCTTTTTGATCTGGCTTGCAGCTGAAAGAAAGCCTTCGATTTGTTCTGAATTAAGATCGCGAGTTGTAAGGACAGCCTTTAAGCGGCTTAGGCTTTCTGGGAACATTTTGAGTCCCTCCCAGAATCACAAGTTAATGGAATTTAACCCATTGATCAAGTATTTCATTCAGGTATTGTTCGATTCGATTAATTTAGTTTGCAAGCCCAGGTGAATGTGGTTCCGCCGTCTTGCATCCTAGGATTACCTTGGTCCAAGGTGACAAGGATGGTCAGCACTTTTCCCGCTACCTCAGCTGGACAATGCGAAAGCGCATTTGCGATTTCTACAGCGTCAACTGAATCATCAAAGTATCCGGCGTGCGCCCCGTTTGAAAAAAATCCCACCATCAAAAAAAAACAAGTTCATGTAAAATTCTCCCGATTAACCAATTCTCAAGTCGGATATCACACATAAATTATTTAAAAATAAAGAACAAAAAAGTCAGCTATTCCGTGAACACCATTCAACCCATCTGATTTCATAGCGTGATGCAAATTAACGAAACTCATCTCACCACTCGAGATTTCAGCGCTAAAAATCAAGGCGATCTAACTCATGATTTCAATCGTCCCACATCTTCTGTAGAGTAGGCCTCCATGAGAAAAAAAGATCGATTGATAAATCTACGAACGCTTTGCGCTTGCTCAGCCCTTCTCATCACGGCTGGCTATTTCTTGGGAGCGGCCAGAGCCGCTTCGACGGCCTGCCAAGAGTACGACATCAAGAGCATGGGTTTTAAGTTTGGAACCCCGGAACTTCCGGGCGGAATGCTCCTCATCGACAAACCGTCGATCCGTTGCCAGAGCGCAGCAGGCACCGGCCAATTGTCCACTATCGATGGCATCCCTAGCGCACCACTTCGTCCTGATATTCAATTTCCGATCGCCAGCAATACCAAAATGTTTACGGCTTCGGTGATCTTACAGCTCGTGCAAGAGGGTAAGCTAAAACTCGAAGACAAAGCCGTGTGGTATTTTTCGGATCAGGTTTATACCCTGACGAGCAAAATTCCGCACATCAATGAAATAACGGTGCTCGACCTTCTTAGACACAGTTCGGGGATTCCGGATTTTCTGTCGCAGCCCCGTTTTGCCAGCACCGATTGCATAGATAAGACCAATCCTGCTTGCAACTCGGCTCGCGCAACGAACGAAGAAATTGAGGCCGTCTCGCGACTCACCGGTTATTCTGCTGATTTGCTAGGCCAATATCATACTTTTCTGATGGAAACCTGGTTCTTTAAGAAAAACTGGGGCATTCAACTTTATTTCGACCCGGTCTTTGACCTGGCATTTGCAGTCACTCACGGGGTCTTCGATGAACTTAATTTTTTGCCGGGTACACAGGTTGGATATTCGAATACTGATTATCTACTTTTGGGCCTGATGATCGAGAACATCGAAAAGAGTTCGATCGACAAGGTATTTAAAACCCGCATTCGAGATCGGATTGGTCTCGACCAAACATTTTCTTTAAACCGCGAGAATCCGAGTTTTAAGATGCCACTGCATCTGTATCTCGCGCAAAATGATTATACGGAATATTTTTCAGGCATGGTGGGCTTTACCGATGACGGCCTGATTGGTACTCTTTCTGACCTGAATCGTTTCATGCGAGCATTTATCGAAGGACGCCTCTTTAATACTGATGCATCGACCGTAATTAAGTTTTTTAAAAAACACGGAATCGATACCCAAACCAAAAGCGGCGTCGTTACTTATAGTACGGGCGTGATGTCGATTGAAGTGCCAGATGGAAACCAGTCGAGAACCGTGTATTACCACACCGGCGAAGACCCAGGGGTACTGAGCATTTCTGCCTCTATTCCGGAGTGTAATGGCTCGCTGGTTGCCATGATCAATCAATCGGCTGGCGACAGTGCCATCACTTTACTCGGAAACCCGCACGACCATATCGACGGCATTTTTCAAAAAGCCGTCAAGATGGTGTGCGCCTCTAAATAAACATTACTTCCACTGACAGCCGTCTTGCACCATCACGTAGTTGAGTGCCTGATAGAAACTCAGGTTTGCAGGAACATTCACTGCCTTGACGATCATTTTTCCGAAAGCGCCGTTATCTGAAAGAAAGCCTTTTAGCGTTCCACTCTTGTAGACGAAGCTGACTTCTGGCACTCCGTCTGCGGGATGAATGAATCGCACTTGGTCGATGGCGACCGGCACCACGTAGCTCGCGCACTCTGCCTTAATGAAGAGCCCGTTTGGAATACAATCACGAATGGTGGCAATCAGATCGTCAGTAGAATCGCGACTTCCGATGTAAATACCGTCCGCGACACAGGCAGATGTTGCCGCTTGTGCATTGAGATTGAAGGCAAATACTGCAGTTAGAATTAAGATTAGTTTCATTTTTTTTCTCCTGCCGAGTAAGTACTTCACCACTCCAAATAACGAAATGCATAGTTTTCGATATTGTTATTCCAAAAGAGAATGAAAGAAATAACCAGCATTGCCAGACTACAGCAGCATTTTCGGTATCTCGCTTATTGCAAGCAGCCCTTCAAATACGACTCAAGCTGTAAAAACTGCTGAAATGCATCCATTACCTTATAGTTCTTCAGCAACTCGAGAGCTTGGTCGAACTGAGTGATGACATAATTCTTATCGCAGGTTGGAATCGGCGGGTACGGAGTAGGCATTGGAGATGGCGTCGGTGTTGGATCAGGCACATACGGAGTGAGCACCGTTTGCAAACAAGCCATCACATCGCTTGGATACGGGCTCTTTGCACAACCCGAAACCGCAACGGGATACGCTCTTTTTCCGGCAACCAATTTCATGCAACTCTCGCGATCCGATTCATAAGTAAACTTCGCGCAAACCGCAATCAGATCTGTGGTGTAATATTGGTCTTTGACTAATCCCAAACAAGTGTCGACGTCACTAGGATAGGGACTAAGAGTACAAACCTTAATCGCATCTACATTGAAGAATTTTGATTGAGCCACAATTTTCATACAGGCTTCTTTATCAGACTCGTAAGTCATTGCGGAACACACCTTGAAGCCTTCGTCTTTGCCGTCGCTTGGGTCAGCATGTGCAAAACAAGCAACTGCGACCATTACGAATGTTAAAGCGGTGACTGCCTGAGATAGTTTTAAAATTTTGTTCATAGTCGTCGAAGCTCCTCTTTTTTAGCCACCGTACCATGAATTAAATGAATTTAATATACACTTAAGACCCAAGAAGTTGCTTCATTTGTACCAAAAGAAGCAAAGACACGACCAAAACCAGAAACGGCCTGACCAGCTTTTCGGCACGTGCCGAGGCCAAGCGAGAGCCACAGTATCCACCCACTAATCCACCGGCTGCCATGACCAAACCTTCGCTATAATGGACGTAACCTTGGGCTGCATAAGAAGAAAGCGCCACCCCGGCAGAAACAGTATTCGAAAGTTTAGACAGCAATAGCGCCTCAAACAGCGGCAAGCGGGCTCCCCAAAGCAGCGCGAGCAACATGAAGGTTCCACCACCCGGCCCAAAAAAGCCGTCGTAAAATCCGACACCCAGTCCCGAAAATATCAAAGCATAATGGCCTCGCGATGGATGCTCAAGACACTCCTGTAGGAAAATTTTTTTATTCCAAAGAAACCAGAGAATCACCGGGCAAGTGAGGATCAGAAAATATTGAAAATAAATTTTAGGAAAGTGAGGTGCCGCAAGCGACCCGAGAAACGAGCCGAGCCCGAGAGACAGAACAAACGCAAATCCTTTCTTGAATCGAAGCTTTTGCTTTTTGAGGTAAACCCAGAACGCTACGGCCGCCACTGGCAGCGCCACGATCTTATTGGTTCCAATCGCATTTGCTCCTGGTCCAAGAATCGAAGCCAGAACCGGTAAAGTGATGAGGCCGCCGCCTCCGGCAATCGAGTCAACAAAACCCGCCAGCACTCCGGTTACTGCCAAAATAATTTGAATTTGGGACATTTAACGATCATAACCGCACCTCGTCTCGATTATAAATACTAATTAATTTCGCGCGGGGCGTTTGCCCTAGTCTCGGTATTCAGGGGATTCTAAACGGCTTTGATCCGGAGGATCCTCTATGAAGTACGCTCACCATTCTTTGCTCATTATCACCACTCTATTTGTCGGAGTTTCATCACAAGCTTCACCCAAAACACTGATCGATGCACACGAAAACACGGGTTTCGTTGCGCCTGGCAGCGCCATGGATCATGCCTGTACCGTAGATCAATACGGTTTTGTGAACGCCTACAAGATTAACGGATTTAATGCCGATGGCTCGCCGATCGCCATCGAGAGAAAGACTAAAGTTCTGACCTTGTCGGAAGTAGCCGAACTGACGCGCGACATCTCTCACGCAAATCAAGGTGCTTATCACGTAGAAATTTACCCATGTGATCTCGGAAGCGTCGAAGTCATCGCCAACAATTCCGAATTGAATTCTACATTTGACATTTTTGCAGCGCGAGACTGTCAGGACAAGCGAACTAACATCACTCGAGAAGCACAAAAAATAATGAAGGAAGTCAAAATCTGGTGCGAACTCGAATTCGCCGCTCCTTTAAAAGCCGCTTCACTAGTAAAACCCACTCCTACACCCATTTATACTCCAGCTCCAACTCCGACTTGTACCCCGGAACCCAGCCCAACAGCCACACCCACTCCGACCATGACTCCGACTCCAACAGACACTGCGACCTCAACCATGACGATGACTATGACATCAACTTCAGTATCTACATCTACGTCATATTGACGCGGTGATGGAGTCACTCTGGCTGCCTCAAGTGGCAAAGCCGCATTGACGTAGCCTGGTGACAATAGAAAAAGCGGGAGAGTTGGTTTCACTCCCGCTTTTTCTTTTTAATCTCTTAGCGGGCAAACAGAAGCAAGAATCGGAGGATAATACAGATCGACCGCAATGCGGGTAACTTCCTTCAGATAATTCGTAGCCCGAAACCCTACCCCGGTCGTGACATAATATCGGGCACCATTTGCTCCAAAATGCATTTCGACAGGCAGCATTTCACTAAAATAGGCTTTCCACCGAGGGGTATCGAGTAGCCCCTTTGAAATGAAAACAATTCGCCGGCCTTCGAGTGCCGAAAAATCAAAAGTCCAATCGAACACGCGCCCAAAACGCGAACCGTCACCCCATACACCAATGGGCGGAACATGGAGTTCAGGATGTGTTTGCGCATAATCCTTCAGTTCGTATTCAAGGGTACTACTCTCGGTATACCCGTCGGTTACCAAGGCGTCTGCTCCGATGATTGACGGAAGAAATTGCTCGATCCACCCGTGCCCATGAAATGCGACTTCGAAACTGAGCGGTGCATGATTCTTAAAATAAAAACCCAGAATTTTTTCGGGAGCTGAAAGTAAAACCACCGCAAGCATCGCGAGCGAAAGAGTCATTGCCAACATTTGCCTGACCCGGGTTCTGAGCACATTCATGTCGAGCGAGAGCCCCACCCAGATGAAGAAAAAGGGAGTGTACGACAGATACCAATGTAAGCCCTGACCTTTTCCAGCAAGAGCGGTAAGCCCAAAAAGACTCATGGGCACGCTCCACATCAGAAAAGAAAAAAGCTGAAGATGAGAGCGGCTCTTCGCGCTCCTGAAGAGATCGCGCCAGAGTACCGGAGTCGAATGAATGAGAAGGTAAACGATCAACAGAAGTAAAATCTGCCAAAGCGGACCATCGTACGCCTTCTGCCTCGATACCAGGTTAAACACAAAATTGGCCCAGCAATGCGTGTAGTTCCAATAGAGGTGCCGAAACACGAACGGCAGAGCGCCCAAAATAAAAACCGGAATCGCAAGGTAACTCTGAAGTTTAAATTTACGAAAGATGAAGTAAGCCAAATAGGCGGGTAGCACCAAAACGGCAAAGTATTTTGATAGAAATGCCGCCCCCCAGAGTATTCCAGAGAACAAAAACTTAAGTCGTGCCGTACCCGACTTCTCTTCGGTAGTCGCTTGATAAAACAAAAACGCGGAAAGAAACGTAAACAACACCAATGGAACATCGGGTGCAATGACAATCGCCAAAAAGGGAAACGGTGAAATAAAGAACAGTATCGCTATCAGCCGCGCGCGTTCACGATCTATCGACTGGGCCAACCACTCATAAATTGAAAACGAAACCAATCCTTCGACCAACAGATTCGGTAGCCTCAGCCAAAACCGCGAGACACTGAAGTAAGAAAAAAAACTTTCCCACCAACCGATCATCGGTGAGTGATCATAATAACCGCCGCCCGGATGAAAGCCCCAATAGAAATAATAAGCCTCGTCACCGATTACCGGAAAAAGTGCCGCAATCAGGAGTTTGAGAAGAATGGCCAGAGCGAAAAAAACCTGAAATCGAGTCAAGTTCTTGAGGATCAAATCAATCCACCTTCAGAACTGCAAGAAAAGCTTCCTGCGGAATCTCTACCGCTCCTACCTGTTTCATTCGCTTCTTACCCTCTTTTTGCTTCTCGAGAAGTTTTCGTTTACGTGAAATATCCCCACCGTAACATTTGGCAGTTACATCCTTACGATAGGCCGAGATGGTTTCACGGGCAACGATCTTCGAACCAATGGCAGCCTGAATATTGATCTGAAACATCTGGCGCTCGATCAACTCACGCAATTTTTTAGCAAGTTCTCGTCCTCGAACCGCAGCCTTATCTTGATGAATAATGATCGACAAGGCATCCACCGGGTCGCCATTCAGAAGGATGTCCATTTTTACCAGATCGGACGCGCGGTAGTCGAGAAGCGCATAATCCATCGAAGCATAACCACGGGTCGAGCTCTTGAGGCGGTCATAAAAATCAAAGACCATCTCTGCGAGTGGCAAATGATAAACCAAGGTTACTCGATCGGAAGTAACGTAATCGAGCTTCTCTTGGATTCCGCGACGATCATTGCAAAGCGCCATTACCACACCGACATATTCCGCAGGCATATGAATGCTCAGACGAATATAAGGCTCTTCGATCATTTCGATATGCATCGGATCAGGCAGCTTGGCGGGATTTTCGATCATCAACTCTTCACCGTCGAGCTTCTTGACCTTATAAACCACCGAAGGAGCAGTCGTGATGATGTTCAGGCCATACTCGCGCTCGAGTCGCTCTTGAACCACATCCATATGAAGAAGACCCAGAAACCCGCACCGAAATCCGAAACCGAGAGCATTCGACGTCTCGGGCTCGTAACTGATTGCAGAATCATTCAACTTAAGCTTTTCGAGCGCATCCTTGAGTTCGTGATAGTCATCCGTCTCGACCGGATAGACGCCGCAAAAAACCATGGGCTTTGCTTCACTGAAACCGGATAGCGGCTCAGAGAGAGGGTCGAGAAAAGACATGATGGTATCGCCTACCTTCATGTCGCGCACATCTTTGATGCCGCAAATGATGGCTCCGACTTCGCCGCTCGCCAGTTGTTCGACATCTTTGTATTTGGGCGCGAAGGTTCCTACTTTTTGAACTTCATATTCCTTGCCGACGTGAAAGAGTTTGATCTTCATGCCGGGCTTGACGACTCCGTCGAATACACGAATGAGCGCGATCACCCCTTGATACGGGTCGAACCAGCTATCAAAAATCAGGGCCCTGAGCTTGCCGCCATCGTCGTCTTTAGGTGGAGGAATGTATTTGACTACCGCCTCGAGCACATCATCAATTCCGATACCGGATTTGGCGCTGGCGAGCACCGAACGCGAAACATCAACGAGGCCGATTGTATCTTCGACTTCTTTTTTGACTTTTTCGGGATCAGCCGAAGGCAGGTCGATCTTATTGATGACCGGAAACACTTCGAGATTGTTTTCGAGCGCGAGAAACACGTTTGCCAAGGTTTGAGCCTCAACGCCCTGGGTGGCATCGACCACGAGAATGGCGCCTTCACAGGCCGCAAGCGAACGCGAAACTTCGTAAGTAAAATCGACGTGTCCCGGAGTATCGATGAGATTGAGAATGTAAGTTTGTCCGTCTTTTGCTTTGTAATTGAGGCGAACGCTTTGGGCTTTAATGGTGATGCCGCGCTCGCGCTCGAGGTCCATATTGTCGAGGAATTGGGCCTCCATTTCGCGAGCCGTGACCGTTCCGGTACGCTCGAGCAAACGGTCAGCCAAAGTGGACTTGCCGTGATCAATATGGGCAATAATGCAGAAATTTCGAATGTTTTTAGACATAATTTATGATTCTGGGGACTCTCTGAAAACTAGCAGGGACCCATCCCTTTGTAAATCTCGCGAGACCTCATTCTAACCCCGAATTCGCGCGAAGTGTCACAATAAAATGAATTTCACACTCTTTTGTCGATGAGACGACTTTACGCGTTACTCAATCTTTTTACATTATTTCTGCATAATAAATACTTTTACTCCAGTTTATCCTCACACTTCGGAGCCCCGACAGCTATACTACGGGCTAATTAAAAATAAGGGGATCACATTGGAACCAATCAAACTAACTATTCACGACGTATCACGCGGGGGCTCGGGCGTCGGCAAACTCGAATCGGGCGAAATTGTTTTCGTTCCCTTTACTGCTCCCGGCGATGAGCTCCTGGTTCGGATCCTTAAAAAAACAAAATCCTATTCTCAAGGCGAACTCGTCGAGATCCTCAAGCCCTCTCCGGTGCGCGAAAAGCCCCTTTGCAAAATTTTTGAAAAATGCGGCGGCTGCAGCTGGCAGCACCTTCCGTATTCACTTCAGTTCGAAACCAAAAAGAAAGGCGTCTTGCACGCACTGAAACGCACGGGCGTAGCAGTCGACCTGGCCGCAGTAAATTTAGACGAATTTCCGGCTGCAAATCCTTATCATTATCGCAATCGCATCCAACTGCGTGGCGACCCGAAAACCGGTGATATCGGCTTCTTCGAAAAGGGCTCGACCCAAATGGTGCCGCTCGATCGCTGCGAAATCGCCCATGAAAACATTAATGCTGCCCTCGCTGGCGTTAAGAAAAAAGGAAGCTCTCTCGATCGCGAATTCAAAGTCGAAATCGACATGGATGCAGATGGCGTTGTTCAGACCGCTTGGAATCAGCGCCATGCCGCTTTAGGATTCAGACAGGTAAACGACGAGCAAAACCAGGTGCTTCAGAACTGGGTAAGCAACCACATCGAAAACGGCACCTACCTGATCGACCTCTTTGGGGGCAGCGGAAACCTGAGCCTCCCTCTGATCGAGCGTTTTCAGGAAGTCCACTGCGTAGATGCATTCGTCCCTGTCGAAAAGGACGGACTCCCTTCAAACTTTCATTTTCACAAAACCCAGGTCCTGAAATGGCTCGACATGAGTCGCAGGAAAAAATGGAATGGCTCTGCCTCCGTAATCCTCGACCCCCCTCGCGAAGGCCTCGGGCATGATTTCGACACCATTGAGTCCATGCTTCGCTCTACGTTCGCCCCCAAGCAAGTTCTCTATATCGGCTGTGACGTCGATTCCTTCGCTAAAGATGTGCACCGATTCATCCAAAAGGGCTATCAACTGAAGCGCCTGGGAGTGCTTGATTTTTTCCCGCAGACTCCCCATGTCGAATCTCTTGCAATTTTAACGATTTAAGCGTTAAATTTTCTATATGAATTGCAGAATCGCGCTTAAGCATTTTGGATTGATCCTTCCGCTCGTAGCCCTTGCCGCTTGCAGCACTTCCAAAGTAAAAACCCTTTCTGACAAAGAACGCGTGCCGCTCCTTCTCGAACTTGCTGCTGCCGACCTTTCTGAAGGCGATCCAACGGGCGCATTGACCGCACTCATTCAAGCCCGCGAAATCGACGACAAGTCTCCAGAAGAGCACTATCTCTTTGCACTCGCGTATTATCAGAAGCGAGAGCCAAAACTTGCGCTTGAATCCGCCAAACGGGCCATCCGCCTCAATCCGAAGTATTCTCGTGCCAAAAACACCCTCGGAAAACTTTTACTCGATCAGGGCAAATACGACGAAGCTCAGACTTATTTGCTCGAAGCAGCCAATGATCTTACTTTTCGCGAATCATTCGTCGCCAAAACCAACCTGGGCGATCTGTATTATAAGACCAGCAATTATCCCAAAGCTAAGAAATGGCTGAAAGAAGCAATTTCCGACAATGAAAACGAGTCCTGCATGGCCCATTATTTCCTGGGACAAATCAATCTCGAAGAAAATCAGCTGGCCGATGCCCAATCGAACTTTACTCGTGCCACTAAAAAGGGCTGCTCGCAATTTACGGATGCCTACCTAGCAGTTGGAAAAACCCTGGTTCGCATGAAGAAATACGACTTGGCTCGCGCCAAATTCATCGAGCTCAAACAACTATTTCCGAACTCCGAAGCATCAAACAAGGCTTCAGAATACTTAAGAGAGATTCCCTAAGTGACACTTGGCCAACTCCTAAAATCACGCAGAACTGAACTCGGAAAAAGTCTCGAACAGATTTCAGCCGAGACCAAGATTCATATTAAAATCCTGAGCGCACTCGAGAATGACCAATACTCGGAACTTCCAGCCCGCACCTTCGCTCGAGGATTTATTTCGAATTACATTCGAGCCCTGAGATTAGATAGTGAAAAAGTATTGAACGAATATCACGATTTTCTCGAGTCGAAATTTCTCGAACGCCCGAGTCGCGACGAAGGGCATCAGGGCTATGTTTTCGAAGGCAAAGAAATAGAACAAAATCGCCGAGGATTAATCATCGGTGCCTCAGTTGCCATGATCTTTGCCGTAGCCGTCCTTTTAGTGTTTAAACCTCAAAATCATAAGCGTCGCGAGAAACACAAGGATTTTGCGGTAGATGAGACCGATGTATCCACTGCATTACCCGTGTCCATCGGCTTACCCGGAACGACTACCACTTATACTGCCACAGCTACAAACACAGCCACTTCGACTGCAACGCATACCAACACACTGACCAGCCTTTCCATAGCAACAAGCCCAACAGCAACGCCAAAGCCCACGGCAACGCCAAAGCCTACAGCTACACCCAAGCCAAAGCCTTCCGCTTCACCAACACCTATGCCTTCAGGCAGCCCCACTGCTGACGCCACACCTAAACAAGATCCGCTCTTTAAGGGTGACGACTTAAAGCCAAACGAAGCGAAGCGAAAAATTACCCTTCAGATTGATGAAGATACTTGGGTTCGCTATCAGATTGATCAAAAACCAGCTCACATGCTGATCGTCCGAAAAGGACATTACCTGGCAGTGAAGGCGACCGAAAAGCTTTCCATCGAGGTGAACGATCCAAAACGAATCCATTACAAGACACGGGGCGGTTCGTATTTGCCGGTAACCGAAGGCCGTTTCAGTGTCGAAGAAAATGGAAAAATTACCCCACTCACCACTTCGTTGGGCGGCGCAATTCCAGACCAAGTCCCACCGTCAAATCATTGATAAAACCTAGAAACATCACCGTTTTCTTTGCAGCAATATATAATTTTCGAACCCGAAAACGACCAATCTTATAAAATCTTAGATAAATTTTCATTTTTCAAAAAGTTATCAACACCTTTTCCAAAGTTATCCACCAAAGACAACATATTGTAATTAAAGCGTTTATATCTTTATTTTTTCAATTTATTGCTACTTCTTAATTATCTATTCACAAATGCCGTAAATTTAGCGATTTTTTAACACACGATAATTAATTGGCGGGTATTTGCAGCATTTTATAAGCTTTTTGACGGTGAAATATACCCAAAAAGTCTACCAAGACGCTCTTCTGAAGGCAAAACACCCCGCAATTGCCACTAAGAGATTGGGAATCTCAAGTGCAAACCACGGCGGCAATAGACCACTTTCGCCGAGATAAATGGCACTGACCTGAAGCTGCCAGTAAATTCCAAGAGTAATGAAGGCGATAATCATCACTCCAAAACGCGCGCCACGAGTCCGAACCGTTCCAAAACCAATTCCTAAAAACACAAAGAGAATAGGAGCCAAGGCAATCGAAATTCGTCTCCAGAACTCAGAACTGAGCTCCCGCTTTTCTTTTTCAGAGGCGGCGGGGTTTTTTATTTTCTCAAGAAGCTCATGCGCCAAATACATCCTGGGCTTAAAACCAAATTTTCCAGTTGGATCCGGAATATTGAAATAGATCTGATAGGTCTCAAAATCGATCTTATTGTAACTGGCCTTGTCCTGATCAGTTTGGTGAATACTGCCATCCTGAAGCTGCATGACCAATCCGCCCAGATCATCTTCATTGGATTGAACACGGATCAATTCGCCTGTCTTTGAAACCACAGTCAATGGATGTTTCTCGTCTCGCTCGTCATAGATAAAGACTTTTTCCATCCTGCCCGCTCGGTTATTCACTTTCTCAGCAAAGATCAGCAGATTGAAAAAACCCTTCGTAAAGGTTCCTTCATTGATCGCACTGGCAAAACGGCGGCTTCCGATCTTCAGCATCACGTTTCTCATGGCACTCTCTGACCAAGGCGCCCAATTGAGCGTCAGCAATAATGAGACACCGGCAACCAGAAACGAAAGAAAAATGACCGGGCGAGAAATCGAGAGCAAACTCATGCCGCTCGCCTTCATCGCCACAATTTCGCTATCGCCTGATAAGCGAGAAAACGCAAAAAGCACCCCCATCAAGAAAGCGATTGGAATTCCAAGGGGTAAAAAATTTACCAACAGCGCCCAAAGCAATTTTACGACGAGCGAAAACGGCGCATTGTTGACAATCAGTTCTTCCGCCACCCGAAGCATCTGAAACAACAAAAAGACAAATAGAAAAAAGAAAACACCCGCAAGAAAGGGGCTGAGCACTTCGGTGAATATGTAGCGATCGATTTTTTTAATACGCATTCTTATTCACGAATCCCTTAAACAACGTCAGAAACAAGATTTTCAGGTCGAACCACACCGACCAATTTCGAATGTAAAATAGATCGCATTCGATTCTTTTCTCTAAAGACGTATCCCCCCGCCAGCCATTGATCTGCGCCCAACCGGTAATTCCGGTCTTTACCTTGTGCCTGAGCATGTAGTTCGGAATTTCATGTCGAAACTTACTGACGAAGACCGGGCGCTCGGGACGAGGCCCCACCAGCGACATGTCGCCTACTAGAACGTTCCAGAGCTGGGGCAACTCATCGATGCTGGTAGAACGCAAAAAAGTACCGAGCACTGTCCTGCGATTGTCATTCTCGATCGCCCACACCGCGCCAGTCTTATCTTCTGCATCTATTCGCATCGAACGAAACTTGTACATCCAGAAGTTACGTCCATCGAGCCCCATACGCTCTTGTCGATAGAAAATCGGTCCGCGCGAGGTTAATCGAATGGCCAACGCCACCAGGAAAAAGACGGGACTAAATAGCAACAAGCCCAATCCCGCGAGAGTAAAATCCATCAATCGCTTCATCCACGCCTGATACCCGAACAGCGGCGATTCATTGAGCTGAATCAGAGGAATGCCGGCAAAACTTTCTACACTGGCTCCGAGGGCAAAATAATCGTGATAATCGGGAATGACATGAAGCTCGATCGCCTCGTCTTTTAGCGCCTGAATGAGGGCATACGCCTGATCCGCCCGCTTTCTAGGCAATCCAATGACGACAATACGGGGATGGCATTCGCGAATCAGTTCGAGCGCCCGCTCGTAATCCTGACTCTGAATGACCCGCACCACTTCGAGACCTAATTCAGGATATCGGCCGATCTGTTGCAAGAGGTGCTGCAGCGGCTCGCCTTCGCCGACTGCGACCAGACTGAGCGAATGGATGCCCTTTCGCTTTAACACTCGCAGAATTTTGCGCGAAACCACCCTGAACAGCCAACAGAACAAAAACACGAGTACTCCAAAGGTGATAATCACACCTCTCGAAAACCGGTACTGAGTAATAAAGTAAGTCAGTGAAGTAAACAGCAGCAGCGTACCCACATGGGCTCTCAGAAGAGTGTAGATCTCGGTAGAGCGGCGGATGACCCGATCGTAACGATAGACCCCGAAAAACTGAAAGCCGGCAACCCAGACAATCAGGATCAAAGGCAGCAGCGCGTAATAAGGTTCGATCGCAGGCAGCTCGCTAAACGGAATGAATTTAAGTCTTTCGAAGCGAATCGGATAAGCGATGATCCACGACAAAAGGATCAGCAGAATGTCTGCTGCACGCGTCATTACACCGGCAGAATTTTGATATTTTTTGATCATTGCCTACCCAAAAACTTAACTGATTCTGGATTTAAAAAATAGTGGTATAGTGATTTTCTATACAATATTAATTAGGTCACCAACCCTAGGAGCCCAACCATGAAAAAGGATCTCATTCATTCTCTTATTTCCCTGAACGTAACCCGGGATTTCGAAGGCGACACATTGGGTTCGCTTTTTTTTCAGAATGATAAAAAGGAAGCCGCACTGAATCCCCAGACACTGACAGAAGTTCAGGATCTGGCAAAATCCGGCACTTTCACCGCAGCACAGAAAAGCTGTTACTTCATCCGCCAGTCCTATATCGAAAAAATGAATCTGGCCGTCATTGGTCTGGGCGCTAAGAAAACCTTCAGTCCTGAAAAAGCCCGCCAAACAGGTGCTGTGGTTTATTCTAAAATCATTGCCGAAAAAGTTAAGAATTTCGGTATCGACGTAGATGCTCTTCTGAAGGGAACTGCAAAGGGCCAAGCCGAAGAAACCCTGACCGCATTTCTCGAAGGTTTCTACCTCGCCTCTTACTCTTTCGACAAATACAAAACCAATGCGAAAGCCAACAGCAAACTCGAGGCAGTTTCTCTCGTCAGTGCAGACCGCAAAAATCAGGCCTGGCTCGAAAAGATCGCCCATCAAGTTCTGACGACCGTCGATTGTATTTTTGTCACCCGCGATTTTTCAAATGAGCCATCCAATCACGGAACTCCCGAATACTACGCAAACGAATGCGCCAAACTTGCCAAACGCTACGGCCTGAAGTGCAAGATTCTGAACAAAGCCGAAGCAAAAAAAGAAGGAATGACTCTTTTTCTCGCTGTAGCTGAAGGATCACCTCGTGAGCCTCGTGTGGTCGTGCTCGAGTACACTCCAAAATCAGGCGCCAAAAAAGCGAAGACCGTTTCTTTCGTTGGAAAAGGCGTGACCTTCGATTCAGGCGGTATTTCGATCAAGCCGTCGATGCGCATGGAAGACATGAAGCATGACATGACCGGTGCAGCCACCATGGTGGGCGCTACCTTACTTGCTGCTCGAAACGAGATTAAGAACAAACTCATTACCGTTCTCGTATTCTGCGAAAACATGCCAGCCGGCAATGCAGTTCAACCAGGTAACGTGGTTGGAACCCGAAACGGCAAAACCGTAGAGATCATCAATACCGATGCTGAAGGCCGCTTGATTCTCGCAGACGCACTCGATCTGGCGCAAGATTACAAACCCGATGTCATCGTCGATTCTGCGACCCTGACGGGTGCCTGTTCGATTGCCCTCGGAAAACTTTGCAGCGCTCTTTTCTCGAACGATGAAGCTCTAACGAAAAAACTATTTCAGGCTTCAGAGAGTGCCGAGGAAGCCCTTTGGCAACTTCCGCTTTGGGACGAATATTTCGAAGACATGCGCTCGCAATATGCGGACATGATGAATTCTTGCAACGATTCTTACGGCGGCACTATTCGCGGCGCCGTGTTTCTGAAACAATTCATCAAGAATGGCCAAAAATGGGCTCACATCGATCTCGCAAACCGTGCTTATGATCAAGGCTTCCTGCCTTACAATCCGAAGAAAGGTTCAAGCGGAATTTACGTCAGAACATTTGCAGGATTCGTAGCAGACTTTTAAACCAGAAGAAGAAAGATTATGTCAGAAATCAAATTAGCCCGCATTGCAACTATTTCAGAATTTCCGGACCAAATGGTCACCCTCCGCGGATGGGTGCATAACAAGCGCTCTTCCGGAAAAATCAAATTCCTGATGCTTCGGGACGGAAGTGGAATCATTCAGGGAGTACTGGTTAAAGGCGAATGCGAGGATCAGACTTTCGAGCAATTTGATCAGCTGACACAAGAAACTTCAGTCGAAGTCACCGGCAAGGTACGCAAAGAGCCCCGCTCAAAATTGGGCTATGAGCTGACCGTATTCAATATCAAAGCACACCAGATTGCTGCTGAATATCCGATCTCTAATAAAGAGCACGGGGTCGAATTCCTGATGGAGAATCGTCACCTCTGGATTCGAAGCCAAAGACAATGGGCGGCCCTGAGAGTCCGTTCTGAAATCTTTTTTTCGATTCAGGACTTCTTCCGCAAGCGCGGTTTTATCCGTTTTGATCCACCAATCCTGACCCCGACTTCATGCGAAGGTACCTCAACCCTTTTCTCGACACCTTATTTCGACGAAAAGGCTTATCTGACCCAGTCAGGTCAGTTGTACGGCGAAGCAGGCGCATTTGCTTTCGGTAACATCTATACTTTCGGGCCGACCTTCCGTGCCGAAAAATCTAAAACCCGAAAGCACCTGACCGAGTTCTGGATGGTAGAGCCCGAAATGGCATTTGCGAAGCTTCCGGACGTGATGGATCTCGGTGAAGCGTTCATCACCCATATCATCAAACATTGTCTCGAAAACTGCCAAGCAGAGCTGACCATCCTCGAGCGCAATCAAAAAGAACTCGAATCAATCGTCGCGCCATTTCCTAGAATTTCTTACGATGAAGCGCTGAAGATTCTCGAAAAACGCGGACTCGGATTACCTTGGGGCGAAGACTTCGGAGCACCCCACGAATCGGCACTGGGCGAAGAATTCGGAAAGCCCGTTTTCGTCCATCATTTTCCGTCGAAGATCAAAGCGTTCTATTTCAAACAGGCGGATACCGAAGACGGTCCCGGCGTCGATCACGACGGCAAATACGCACTCGGGGCAGACTTGATTGCGCCATTTGGTTACGGCGAGATCATCGGTGGCGGCCAACGCGAAGACAATTACGAAGTGCTTGAACGCAGAATCAAAGAGCATGGATTGAATCAGGCTGATTATCAGTGGTACCTCGATCTTCGCCGCTTCGGATCCGTTCCTCACGCAGGTTTCGGATTAGGGATTGAGAGAACTGTTGCTTGGGTGACCGGTGTAGAACATGTTCGCGAGACGATTCCATTTCCTCGTATGCTCAATCATCTAAAACCATGACCGCATTGAACATCGTATTGATCGAACCTGAAATTCCGCAGAATACCGGAACGATCGGAAGGCTTTGTCTAGCAACGCACAGTCGATTGCACTTGGTAAAACCTCTTGGTTTTGAACTCGACGCTCATCACTTAAAGCGCGCTGGTCTCGATTACTGGGAACATCTCGATGTTACTCTTCACGAATCGTCTGAAGAATTTTTAAAGAGTTTACCTGAAAATGCGGCTATTTCATTGATTGAAACTCGAGCGGGCCCGACCATTTACGAAACAAAATTCGTACAGGGTCATTATCTCATTTTCGGAAAAGAAACCACGGGACTTGCCGATTGGATATTACAGCAAAAATCCGCGCATTTAGCGCGAATTCCGATGTGGGACGCGCGCGTGCGATCACTGAACTTATCGAATGCCGTTAGCATTGTTGCCTACGAAGCGCTTCGTCAGATCAACTACGGGCCTTAAATAGACAATATTTAAAACTCAACAAAACATCAATTTATTGCGAATAAAGCTAAGAAGTATTGTATCTGCTACTTATCACCTATAAGGTGCATTCATGTCGCCATTAACTGCAGTCTGGATTGATTCTGATCCAGAAACGATTAGAAACATTGCTCCCCTTTGGAGAGCGGGCGATCACTTGCACCATTTTCAAAATTATAGTCCGGAAGAGATCGAAAAAATTGGTTGGAACAATATCGATCTCGCCGTCATTGATCTTCATCTGCAACCCGTTTCTGGTCTCGACATTATTCCGAGCATCCGGGCCCGCAAATCAAACCTGCCCATTATTGTAGTTACCCGCCCCACAGATAAAGAATCGTGCATAAAGGCCCTGAATTTAGCAGTAAATCGCTTCTACGAAAAACAGGTTCAGGCAGAAACCATTCTGGAGTGCATCAATCAATTCCGGCCGCAGGGCTTCGAACTTCGCTTAAATGACGAACGCAAAGCCATTTTCTCGCAAAATAACTGGATTGATCTGACCAGTACTGAATACAAAATCATCGAGGCATTAAAAACTTCGTCAAAACGTCTCACTCGCGCCGAGCTGCAATCGGCAGTTTGGCCAAACTCCTCGATTTCCGAGAATAATTTGGATACACACCTCACTAATTTAAAGAGGAAGATTCCAGAACTGAACACTGTTTTGAACGTGAAACGCGGTCTTGGCTATTTCCTTGATTTAAAAATACAGTAATTTCAATCACTTGCGACCCAACCTTCACACCTACCCCCATTTATAATGTCCGACAAAAATAGTCTAAAGTTTGTCAATGCCTGACCGATATGTTTCAGTGAGAGCATTTTGACGAAGTAAATTTGTCAAGATCTTTCGATGCGAAGGGAGTACAGCATATTCATTTTCGCATCTTAACCAAGTTCAGCCGTAAGGCTGGGCTAATTGTCTGATAATCGACCACGAGGAGGAACTATGGGTCTACGTATTAATACAAACGTGCAATCTTTGATTGCACAAAGAAACTTGGGTGCTGCATCCGGTAAACAAGCGAATAGCTTGGAGAAGATTTCTTCTGGAACCAGGATTGCAAAAGCCGCCGACGACGCCGCCGGTTTGGCTATTTCAACCAAAATGCAAGCGGACATCCGGTCTTTGAGACAGGATTCACGCAATGCCAACGACGGTATTTCACTGATTCAGGTAGCTGAGGGTGGGATGAACGAAATCGGTAATATTCTTACCCGATTCCGCGAACTCTCAATCCAAGGTGCATCTGATACCATCGGTGATAAAGAGCGTTCATTCATCAACAAAGAAGTCATGCAAATGCGCAGTGAAATCGACCGTATTTCAGCTACAACTGAATTCAACGGACGAAAACTTCTTGTGGGTGAAGGAGACAAACTTGAAATTCAAGTAGGTCTGAATAACTCTCCAGAGCACGATCGCTTTCAGTATGACACTACCAAACTCAACACTACTGCCCAGGCATTAGGCGTTGCAGATGTGAATACTGAGACGAAAGAAGCTTCGCAAAAAAATATCGAAAAGATTGATAATGCGATCCGAATGCTCTCGGAAAACCGTTCTGAAGTCGGCGCACTTCAAAACCGCCTTGCCTCATCTGTGACCAACTTGGCCACTTATGAAGAGAATTTGTCAGCTGCGAAAAGCCGAATCTACGATGTAGATGTGGCTTCAGAAACAGCCGAATTGACCAAGTCCAATATTCTCACACAAGCAGGTACAGCGGTCCTCAGTCAAGCCAACAATAACTCAATGGGAGCACTGAAGCTCTTAGGGTAGTTCACACCATTTTCCAATCCTGGGAGGGCATTTTGAAACGATGCCTTCCTAGGAATTGGAGATTTTTGGCTGAATTAAACTAATTCGATTGACTTGGCTGACAGTTAAAATCACTTAACATATTGATTTAACTACGTAATAAAAATATACTATTTTACTCAATTTTTTTGATGCAATCCGTAAAGAACTTTCGTAGACTGTTCTTGAGGGCGTCAATAAAGTTTCGGTTCCAGGGGGAGCCGGACACGCAAAAACAGAGTACAGCGTGAACAAAGGCAAATAGTATGGGATTAAGAATTAATACAAACATCGCTTCGATGTCGGCTCAGAGAAATCTGGCTAAAACCACTGGTGAGCAATCAAAGACTTTTAGTCGATTGAGCTCCGGTAACCGAATTACGTCGGCAGCTGACGACTCTGCAGGATTGGCAATTTCTGAGAACTTGAATGCTCAGATCCGATCTTTAAAACAAGCAGAGCGAAATGCTAACGACGGTATCTCCTTCGTGCAAGTCGCAGAAGGCGGACTCTCGGAAGTCGGCAATATCTTGGTTCGCCTCCGTGAACTCTCGATCCAAGCTTCTTCAGACACCATCGGTGATCGTGAACGTAGCTTCGTCGATAAGGAATACCAAAGCTTAAAAGCTGAAGTAGACCGCATCGCTAACTCTACCGTATTCAACGGAACTCCACTTCTTAACGGAAAAGCTCCAAAAGACGATCTCGAAATCCAGGTCGGCGCTCGTAATCATGAAGCAGATCGAATCAAATTCGCTGTGAATGAATATGATGTTCGCTCTGATAAACTCGGAATCGACGACATCAACTCTAAATCGATCGACTCAGCTCGAGATTCAATCGATAAATTAGACGAAGCAATCGCTCGCGTAACAGGAGTTCGCGCTGGTCTCGGTGCAATGCAAAACAAATTGCAATCTACCACCAACACGATCTCAATCGCTAAAGAGAACTTGTCAAACGCACGTTCTCGGATTGCGGATGCAGACATCGCCGAAGAAGCGACTGCAATGTCAAAAACCCAGATCCTACAGCAAGCAGGTGTTGCAGTTCTCGCGCAAGCGAATGCAAGCCCGCAATCAGCACTCAAACTTCTGTAAATCTGACGCAAATGGCGTCTGATTCATAGATATCAAATCAAATTGGAGTGATCCGATAAGTCCGCGCAAACGGCTCGGGTCACTCCACTTATTAAAAAAAATTTTAACGTAACCCTTTTTCTATGGTCTTCTTAGTCGGCCCATACAAAAAAACCAACCGGGTTCGCTCTTTGTCGGCGGGCCCGGGGGGGGTTTTCTTGCTTAACGTCGCGGAGGAATAGAAGTAGGAACAGACCCCATCGGTCTGTAGTCGCAGTTGTAACTCACGAACTGAAGCAACTGCTGAGCCGCTTCCGACTCATTCCTCTGAAGGAGAACCTGTCCGGAAGTCTCAACCAGGATAAATGCCTGGATGCCCATTCCGCAGCTGTCTTGATAAGCAACAGTGCGCATGATTCCGCCACCAATCGGTGGGATCGACTGCATGACGGTAGTGGCAGTTTCGCTTGCGGTAAAGACCAGATTTCTGAGTGCATTCGCATCAGGAACACTGCTTCCGTAGTTTACCTTCGTCTGTTCCGACTGGGTTTGAAATCCAACTGTCTGAACTTTTTCTACATGATCAGCAAAAATCGTACATTGATAAGAATGACGATATTGCGGACCCACACTTCCATTATTGGTCATCGTTTCTAAAATCGGGGTTTCATCAGCAAACGCCGACACTGCAGACAAACTCAAAAGAACAATTGATAAAAATTTCATTAGAACCTCTCTCTTGCAAAGGCTTATGTCACGCGTATGACCACTTGTAAACGAGGGATTCAATGAAATTAATTGAACAGTGTTCAGCAGTTAAAACGATACTTCACCCCCCGCCAGACGCTTCAGATATTTTAAATTGACTGAGTATAAAAAAGCGCCTAAACCGTATTCAATTCAATCGGTAAAGGAGACCCACTCATGAAAAACCCTGCATTGACCCTCGGCCTTGCCACTCTGGCTTTTGCTTTAAATCTGGCCCCCCAAGCCGCCCACGCGGGCATCGGGTACTCGTTCGCAGCGAAGAGCATGATCGCCGCTGGAATCGTCGATAAGGAAACCACAGTTCACAACCTGAACGTTTATCGCCAAATTCTCGAAAACATTAGAGCCACGGCCGCGAGTAATCAGTTCTATGCCCAACGCCGCACCGAAATCGTGGGCATGATCAACGACCTCGACTCGCGAGTTAAAAGCCAATTTAACGATATTCCAGAAAGCATGCGTAGCTACTCAGCCACGCTGATTTCACCTGCCGAATTGAATGACGTCATCACCACTGGCAAAACTGCTGCTAACCAATACAAAGTCGAAGAAGTGATCGCGATAGCCGACAAGGCACTGCTTCAACTCAACGAAATCGACAAATCAGTTGGCGAAATCTAACAGAAAGTATTTATGAAAAACCTCATTACATTTTTCGCTCTTACTCTTGCCATCAGTGGCTGCCATAAGGAAAAAACGGTTTATTTCAATCAATCGGTTGAAGCCCAACTTCCAACGCTGACTGCGGGCCAATGTCTGATTTATTTCAATGACGGCGATACTTCGCAAGGTGACGCGGACAAACGCAACCAGAACTACAAATCAGATCTGGCGTCTGGAATCTACGGTTCCTTTAGCGGAGTAATTGACAGCAATACCATTAGAAGGGTCGATGTCGTCGTGCCGACCTACTATCATACTTGGGTAAGATACTCTTGCGATCAAACCACCCTAATTCGAGATGCAGGCCCTTATGATTCATCGATGATCAGTTACTTTACCGATCGGGTACCTAGCAAAGTAAATAGCCTGACCCGCATAAAGCTCGATGTCCGTACGCTTCCGGGCGACAACAACTATCTCGTAGCTTATTTTCGCTAGGAATAGGGAATAGGTGAAAACAGGTGTCCGACAACTTAAATAATAAATAAGTGTCCGACAACTTACTCATTTTCTAATTTTCCCGGAGCAATAGAATTCACAAGTTGTCGGACACTTATTTATTATTTAAGTTGTCGGACACCTGGTTTATTCGGAAAGTTTGTCGGTATTGCGATCAGGTACGAATTTAAAGAGCTTTTCGTCGAGGGCTGCGCTCAGTTCGATTTCCTTGAGTTCGATTTCGGTAATGTTGCCAGAAGTATGACTGAGCACGACTTTTTCGATTTTCTTGCTCTTGGGGTTAATCGTTACTTCAGCAGTTTTAACGTCGCCGGCCGTGCCCTTTTGCGGCTCGAGCAAAAATACATTATCGGACTTCTGCTCGATCGTGGTTCGGGTTTTTCCGAAATCAAACGAACCACTTAAAAGCGCATTCAAAAACTGGGTCTGCACCTGAGCCGATTTCTTGATAATCACTTGCCCGCGCTCGCCCTTTTCAAACGGTGGAGTATAAAACCAATAAGTCTTGCCGTCACTGACGAGAATATTAGGATCTGGGATCATGGTTTCCCAGCGAAGCTTGTTCGGCCGCTTGATCCAGATACGGCCTTCCATCTTTTTATTTTGCTTGGTGGCTTTAACCTGAATGCGCTCTTCGAACCTGGCAGAAATGCCAGCCGATTTCTGATATTCCGCTTGTACCTGCCCAAGCAATGTCGGCAAAGCATACGCAATGGGGCCATCGATGGCACCCAAAGCGATACTCATCACCAGACTACTGAAGCTGAATCGAAACCATTCTTGAAACACCCGGCTCCTCCATCGTGACGCCGTAAAGCGTGTCATTCAGTTCCATGGTTTTCTTGTTATGGGTTACCAGGATGAATTGCGACTTGGCGGACATCTCGCGCACCAGTGCATTGAACTTTCCGATATTCGAATCATCGAGCGGCGCATCGACCTCGTCCAAAATACAGAATGGCGATGGCTTGACCATGAAGATTGCGAAAATCAGAGAAATCGCAGTCAGGGCTTTTTCTCCACCCGAAAGGAGTGTCATGTTCGAAATTTTCTTGCCCGGCGGCTGAGCCAGAATGTCTACGCCGGCATCGAGAATGTCGGTTGAACCCTCTGGATAAACCAGAGAAAGCTGCGCTTGTCCGCCCCCGAAAATGATCGGAAACAGTTTTTCGAAACGCACAGAGATTGCTTCGTACGCTTTTTGAAAGCGCTCTTCGGATGTCTTGTTGATATGATCGATTGCTTCGTTAAGGTTTTGAATCGAGCCTTCGAGGTCGGCCTTTTCCTTGAACAGATGTTCATGGCGTTTCTGCATGTCTTCGTACTCTTCGACCGCCATGGTGTTTACTTCACCCAGGCTTCGGATTTTCTCGCGAAGGTCTTCGACTTCGATATGAAGTTGCTTTTCATTCTCTTCAGACATTTCGAGAGTGACTACAGGGTCAGTCATTTCTTCTTGAACATTTGAAGCCATGATTTCGTCGAGACAGCCGATACCGTACTTCTCTTCCATGTTCTGCTTGAGGTGATTGAGTTCACTGAGCATGCGCTCGAGGTCGATTGCGAATTGAGTGACCGCCTTCGACTTGTCCTCACCCATTTTATGAAGCTCACGAATGCGCTCCATTCGGTCATTCACCTGAGAATTCGCTCCTTCTAAGCGATCACGCACGCCGGCCATGATTTCGCGTTTCTCTGAAAGAGTTCGAACCAACGTTTGAACCGAGATTTCGTGCTCATTGTCGCCATCCGAATATTGCGCACGATCCGTATCAAACGATTCGAGCAAGCGATCGACTTCATTCAGGCGACGTTCGCGGTCTTGCAGATAACGCTGTTCGGTTTCGAGCTCTTTCTTCAGAGAAGTCTTACGCTCTTTCTCTGATGCTTCCTGAATGCGGATCAACTGTAGCTCTTGCTCGGCAGCTCGCAGGGTTCCGTCTTTTTCAGAAAGTTCGGCTTCGTGAGCGCTAATCCAAAGTTCGAGTTCTACTTTGCGCTCGGAGTGCTCGGTCATCGAGTGTTCGAGTGCAAGAATCTCTTCTTGGGCTGTTTCGGTTTGCGCCTTGAAACGATTCTGATCTTCTTCGAAACGAGTGATATTTCGTTCGAACTCATGAAGTTTACGATCAAGTTGTGCTTTTTCTCGCTCGAGCGAGCCCACACTGATTTCGAGATCGCTCATCAGAGTCTGAAGAGTCTTCAGTTCGACTTCCATGTTTTCGAGACTGGCCGCGAGTTCATTTACTTTATCCTCTGCAAGCGTGTTTCTCGCCTGTGCAGCTTCAACTTCGGTCTTAAGCTCTTGAATGACTCGCTTACGCGCAAGGATCGAACTTTCCTGATCCTTCTCTGAACTTCCTCCGAAAAGTACGCCCTGAGTGGCGTCGAACCAGATTCCGTTTTTAGTCACAAAACTGATGCCTTCAGCCTGATAAGTTTTGACATCACCCATGGCCGGAACTTCTTCGAGCACCTCGACTGAAGAAATGAGCGCTTCTACCAGCTGATGAATGGCTTTTGAGTTTTCGGAAGTATAGCCGTTCGGGTTAATGAGTTTTACATACTTCTTCAGCGGATTGTAATTCGCACGTTCTTTCGAATCGAGTTGAGGAACCGAAATCTGAATCGATGCAGTTCCTTCCTGCTGATCGCGCAGGAACTGAAGTGCGGCAAATGCGGCATCCGGATCCTGTGCATAAATGCGCTCAAACGCATGCCCCAGAACCGCTTCGATCGCTTGGTCGTAACTTTTTTCGACTTCGATGAAGTCAGAAAGTACTGCGAAAGACTTTCCTTCGGCTTCGCCCCACTCGAGCACTTTTTTAGGTCCGTTGGCCATGCCTTCACGGGCGCGCTCGAGCTCCTCGAGCGACTTCAGACGTGAACTCGAAGAGGTCAGGCTCTTTAAAGCAGCATCTCGCTCATGACGTGAGTTCTTAAGCTGAACTTCGAGCGCATGAATCTCGTCTTTTTTCGCAATCAGAGTTTCGCGAGTCTGGTCGCGGGCTGCGGATTTTTCTGTGAATTTTTCTTCAGTCGAGAGTTTTTCTTCGTGGGCAATGCGAAGCTCGTTCTTGATTTCGTCTTCTTGGGCAACAATGCGGGCGATCTGGGCCTCTGCCCCTTGGATCCTCTCTTGAAGTGCCGCAATTTTCGAATAGCTTTGTGATGATTGCTGGGTGAGCTCGACGAACTCACGACGCTTGGCTTCTGCTTCGCGCTTGTTGGTATCGTGGGCATCACGAAGCTCAAGCACTTGCGCATGAAGCTCATCCGCGCGCGCAGTGAGTACATTCACCTTCTCATCGAGGCCTTCGAAATCCGTATTCTTGGTAATGATCGAATCGCGGTAACCGATCAGTTCTTCTTCGATCTGACCCTTTTCGGTGTTGAGTTGAATCAACTGGCGATTCAAATCTTCTTGGCGCTTTTTAGAAAGCTCGAGCGCACTTTGGTGGTGAGTCAGATCGGCCACCAGTTGTTCGATTTCAGTTTGAAGCTGTTCTTGAATCTTGCTGTCCGTCAGCTGAACCACACGTTGCGATTCGAGATCCATCTCACATTGTGAAAGCTCTGCACGGAGCCCCACCAGCAAATGCTCGAGGGCATCCTTTTCGCTTTGGGTTTTGGTTAACTGGCGTTGCAACACCTGGTTCTTACGACGTCCCCAAGTGGTTTCTTTTTCGAGAAGTTCAGCGCGATATTCCTTATAACGACGCGCTTTTTTTGCCTGGCGCTCGAGAGATCCGAGACCGCGATCGATTTCTGCAAGCACGTCGTTTAAGCGAAGCAAGTTTGCATTCGCACCTTCGAGTTTTCGTAGGGATTCTTTTTTACGAGCCTTATATTTGGCGATTCCTGCGGCATCTTCGATCAAAAGACGGCGATCTTCGGGCTTCGAATTGACCACCTTGTCGATCTGCCCTTGTTCGATCACCGAATATCCTTTGGCGCCCACACCGGTGTCGAGAAACAATTCCTGAATGTCTTTGAGGCGAGCCGGAGTTCCGTTAATGAAATATTCTCCTTCGCCCGAGCGATAAACCCGGCGAGTAACGGAAATTTCTCTTTGCTTCATCGGAACATTTTCTTCGGATGCGGCCGCACCTACCGGAGCATTTTCGGTATCGACGTAATCTTGCTCCATGACCAGAGTCGCTTCGGCCATGCCGAGTGGTTGGTACTTGGATGATCCTTTGAAAATGATGTCGTCTGAACCGCTCGAACGAATGTGTTTATAGGACTGCTCACCCATGACCCAAAAGAATGCGTCAACGATGTTGGATTTTCCGGATCCGTTCGGACCGACGATGCCGGTAATCGGACGATCGAAATAGATAATTGTCTTGTCTTTGAACGACTTAAACCCTTGAATTTCTAGGCGTTTAATTCTCATGATGCAATCCCCCAAGAATCCTTAGCTGTAACACTCATTACGAAGAGCGTAAATATTATGACACTACCGTAAAAGTCTTTCGTAAAAGGCAAGAAAACGCAATAGGTTCCTGAGTAGAGTGTTTTAATCTAGGGCTTAACCGGAACTACAATCACGTCACATTCGGGCTGATGGTTAACCTGAGTACAAACCCCAGATTTTATTCCATATTTTCCGTTCGCGACCGGGCGACCCCATTTTTTTACCATAGCACTGAGCGGACGGGCCCATTCAGCCTTCACCGGTTTCTGATCGAAAGCACAGCTCGCCGCGTTATTACCAGAATCGAAACACTCGACCAATTCAAACCGATTTGATTTGGCATAGCGATCTCGTTTCGGGTTCGCCTCATCCAGGATCTTTGCATCCTCGCCTTTGACGACATTATGAATTTCCTTAGGCGAAAATTGAATCGGATTATCCAATTGCACAAAGCCGTTATCGGTCCAGATCTTCAGCACCGGAAACTGATCCTTGTCGTTCAGCACCACGAGCGCACTGTCCCTTTTGAAATTAACTTTATCGGCCGAGAGTTT
>CAIKYX010000034.1 GCA_903831745.1 Oligoflexia bacterium | reverse complement strand
TCTACCAGATCGGGTTGTTCCTTAAGAGCCTTCTCGTACTTAATGGTGGCATCACTTAAATTCTTAAGCTTGGGATCACAGTTCAGTTGCTTGTCGTCATTTACCATTTCACCGGTGGTGTAGCCCTTATGGTTCGGAGTAAAGGTTCCTTTGACGAGATCGATGGTTCCGCAGACTTTGCTCAGATACTGTTGTTGTTCGATCAGTGCCGCTGCAACCGTATTCAAAGAAGGTGTTTTTCCTTTGCCTTCTAAATAGTCAGATATAAAAGTCGAATACTTGTCTACGGGTTCTGTCGAAGTAGAGGTTTCCGTGCCTGTACCAGTGCCGGTACCCGTGCCCGGGGTTTGTGCCTGGGCGAGGGTTGCAATTGGCAGGTTTCCAAGCATCAGCTGTAAAACCAGAATTCGCAGGATTGCATTCTTTGCAAAGTTCATTTTAGTCACTCCTTGACTAGATCGACGCGATTGAGCGGACAATTTTTTCTGAAACCTGGTTGTCTGTTTTTTCGAGATCATCCGGAATCAAAGTTTTTACGTAAAATATTTTATGGCTGGCAGTAGATATATAGTATTGGCGCTCATGAAAAACTCCGTCCAGCCCATGATAGGTAACGCCAATCGAGTAGAGGGTGTTGCCGTTGATCTTTTCTTCGGCATAATCGTCATACGACAGCGATTCTGCTCGGACGCTCTCTAACCAGTTTTCTTTTTGTTCGACGTAGTCTTCCGGATCTTTCTCAAATTTCTTTAGTTTGTTCTCATCATCCTTAATTCCGTAAGGAACAATCTGCACCACACTTCGACGATCGCTTTTGCCCATTTTAGAAACGAGCGCAACTGGGGCGCCTAACGAGTATTTGGGTACGATCCAGGTATCCGGAACCTCGACTTTAAAATGATCTTTTTCGACGGTAAAATCCTGCGTTTTTGCAAACGAGACGGCGGTCGAAGTGAGGCTGAAAAACAAAAGAGCAATAAACAGTTTCATAGTCCGGGCATCCTTTCCCTGATGATCCTATGAAATAGAATGAGATGAGGGGGGTAAAAAATCCATAACAAATTAAACGAACAGACTATAAAAAAGCGCCAGAAAAACGCCGCCCTAAAAATACAAGCCAAAGTGTCAATTCTTGGGCGTTATTTAGTGTTTTGTTCGGGCGTTGGCCTACAGTACGATTAAAGATGGGATAGTTTTTTCACAATCTTATGGATGAGATGCAATGAAACTGAATTTACCGCTTTTGATTTTTTCTACTATTTTAATCAGCACGATCAGTGTTGCCGCCACTGAAAATACGGATTGGATTCGTTACCACGATTACCGAATTAAGCTTCCGGTACCCAAAGGGTGGAGCATCCAAAAGGATCTCTTTGGAGTTCCGATTACCGTGCTCGGTCCTGAAGGAAAAGGAGATCGCGCAGTTCTCTTGGTTCAGCATACCGGTGTAAAAGATGTCTCCTTCGAACAAGAAAAGATTAAGAAGGATTCACCTGAGTACTTTAAAAACAAAAGAGCTTGGCTTAAAAAGACGGACCCTAATCAGACGCTGACTGAAATTCCATTTCAAACCATTCCTTACAAAAACGGCAACGACGGTTTCGAAATTGGCGCTAAATATCGCCTTCGGGGCCATGATTTCGAAGACCGTACGGCACATGTCATCTGCGGAAATCAGATGTACTTCATCAAGACCCTTTCAAATGATAGAAACACAACCGAAGAAAAAAAGGTGCTCGAAGGTCTCGTTCAAAACTTGAGTTGCGAAGAAGTTGGTCAAAACGAACCTGCATATCAGCCGGGGCCACTCGAAAAAGCTGTAAAAAGTTACCGCGAACAAATTAATCCGACCTGGCCGTCGAATGCACAAATCAAGGGCGCGAGCCACAAAGCCATGGCCGAAACACTCGAGGCCCTGGTTCAATTCTATAAGGGCTACGAAGAGTCGGCAGATCCTGCGATGTTTGCGCAAAATCCTAAAAGCCCATCTCGACTGAAGTTCGAGAAGCTTTTTTCGGTGCTCATGGGTAGCGCCTATGCCGAAGGCGGGTTTAATTGTTTCTTTGGTGGATGGCCAAGTCATACCAAACCCAATTCGAATTCTTGCGATTTTCCGTGGGTGACCAATGAGTTCTATCAGGCGGCCGCAGGTCAATGTACCGACGGACAGATGGCCTGTAATCCGATTCTGTTTGGCGATAATTTATGTGTTGATGTTTCGACGCCGGATCTTAGATCTCACGCAACCTTTCGATGTGAGAGTGACTTTAAAGCAACGGGTAAAACCTATCAGCAGCTGGTCGACGAAAAGACCCTGAACGATCCGCAATTTCCGGACATGATGGCCGATACAGTGGTTATGGCCAAAGGACTTTGCAATGAAGCCGAATATGCGAGTAACAATCTCGAGCTCTGCACGATTTTAAAGGACAAACTGAAGATCGCCATCTTCAAAGAGCCAGAAAAGGACGATTTTAAGACGCTCGAGGACATGAAGTCACCCACTTTCGGGAATCAGGCAGACAAGATTTTCGAAGATTACGCCGAGTTCGAGAAAAAGTGTTTTGATGAAAACAAAAAGTTTCTCGATAAAAAACCAGGCTGCCTTGAAGCTCTAAATGACCTGACCGACAAGCTTGATCATCTCGAACATGTGGTGAAGGCATCTCATGTTCCTCCGTCCAAACCGGCAACTTCGACTCCTGCGGCAGCGCCACCGGCGCCGCCAAGCAATGCGCAATGCGCGGGGTGTGGTGTGGGTGCAGCCGGAGCTCCGGCCGCGTCGTCTCATCCCGAGTGCACGGTCGAACAAGAGAAACACAAGATTGATGATGATTGCAGTGACCATTCGGATGGAAATTGTTTCAGCAATCTTTTACTCACCATCGGAAAAGCGCTTTGGAACACGGTAAAAGGAATCGGCGATTTAATCGGTATGGCGGCCAAGGGCTGGTGGAACGGGGTAAAAACCACTTACTATTCGGTCAAAGTAATGGGCGACGAAATCATCAATTTTTTCGCAGGCACCAGCGATTCAGAAAGCGATTTGGCTGATAAGGCCCATCTCGCGAGCATGATCAAAGACACATTCTTATGGCAATTTATCCAGCATCCGGGCGATACGATTTGGAACCTTGGAAAAGCGATCAAAGCCGGAATTGAATCGTTTATCGCAAACGATTTGATGTGCCAGAAGTGGAGCGGGGTCGCGCATTGGAGCGATTGTAAACAACCCGGAACCTGGGGGTGTGCTTCTTGTAACGATAAAATGAATTCTGTCTGTGGAATTGTAGGCTATGTCATTGGAGAGCTCTTGCCTGCAATCATTACCGCGGGAGGATCACTCGGCGCCCAGGCCACGGTCGAAGGGGCTGAACTTGGAGTCGAGATCGCCGCGGGACTTGCCCGCGCAGGCAAAGCCGGAAAACTTGCAGAGCTTGAAGCCGAAGTGGTCACGAAATTACCAAAAGCGGTTAAAGCGGCGAATGAATTAAAAGATGCGGCTGAAGTGGCAGAAGAAGCCGAGAGGGTTTCGAAATTGGCGAAATCAGCAAAACTAGCCAAACTCGGAAAGGCCGCCGATCAGGTTGCAGGCAATCTTTTAAATCTTTCTAAAACGCTTTCGAAATTCAAATCGAAAGTTTTTGGCGAACTTAGCCCGTCGATCGCGGGTCTGAAGAAACTTCGTAATAAATTTTTCGAATACAAAGTACTTTCGCCAAAAGCTGCTGTAAAAGCGGGCAAAACCGGTACCTGGGTGACAAAAAGCAAAATCGTTCAACCTGTTTATTGGGTGGGTAAGAAAACGGCAGCGGGCCTCGCGGTACCTGCGAAGATGATTTACAAAGGCGTGCCTGCGCTTGCGTATCGAAAAATTGTTCGGCCCTATATTAAGGTGCTCGACGGAACGTTTAATATTTCAAGAAAAGTGGCTATCGATCTTACAGGAAAAGTTCCTGGAAAAGTTCCGAATTTGCTAAAGCTCGGCTCTTATTCGCCGCTGGCAAAACACATTGTGCAAACCAATAGCGCGTTTCATGATGCGGCAACCCTGAATGTAACCGGGCTCACTCAAAAGCAGCTCGAAGAAAAGGCGCGTAAAGAAGGTAAATCTGAACTCGAAATCAGAGTCATGTTAAAGAATGCACGCGAGGCAGACGAGATTGAGGCAGACCTGAATCAAGCAACGATGAGCGGAAAACATCCGACTCAATCCCGCTTCGGTGGTGATAAAACGAATGAGGACGAAGCGATTTCAAGACTCGCAGTTTTGACAGGCCAAACGGAGGATGACATCAGACACCGGGTGATTGCGAGAAAGTTGATCGTCCTGAGAAATGGCGGAGACGCCTACATGATGCCACCTGATATTGCGCTTTACGCGAAAGAAAATAACATGACGATTGAGGTTGCCAAGGCGGAACTTGAAAAGGAAGTAACTATTGCCAAAAACAATAAAATTGCAGAACCGATTCAAAAAGCAATGGATGCGGTGATCGAAAAAGGCGAGCGCGCCGAAACCGATGAAGAAATCAAGGCACTGGCTACTGCGTGGGGTCGGCCCGACTACGAAATTAGAGAAGCGAATCTGATGACTAAATTTAATAATATACAAGTGGGCGATCCAGCTGTTTTTAGCGAGTCAGATTATGTTTACCTCGCAAGTAAAGAAAATCCTCCGGTTACGATTGCCGAAGAAAAAGCGATGATTTCTGTGTTGATTGAAAAAGGTAAAGATCTTAAGGCTCAAAGAAAAGCAGAGCGTGAAAATCAAAATCCTGCGCCTGCGAAGTAATTAGAGCTGACCGCGAACTTCTTCGATATGCCGGCGAAGCTCGGTGTCGGTTTCGATTTCGGCTTCGATTTTGTTGCATGCGTGAATGACGGTCGAGTGGTCCTTGCCGAAAATGACCCCGATTTCGCGAAATCCCAGGCTCGCGTATTTGCGCATCAGAAACATCGAGATCTGGCGCGGAAGTGAAAAGATTTTCGAGCGATTGACGCCCTTCAGGTCTTTCATTTTCAGGCTGTAGTGTTTGGCTACCGCATTTAAAATCATCTCGACTGTGTATTCCTGGCCTTCTTCGGGGATAGAATTCTGAAGTGCTTGCTTGGCCAGATCGAGCGTAATTTCTGAACCGGTAAGCGATGCGTATTGCTGAAGTTTTACGAGCGCACCATGCAGGTTTCTGACTGTGTCTTTTACGTAGGTGCCCATCAGGGTCGCCACTTCGTCCGGAAGATAAATATCGTCAGCTTCGGCTTTGGCCTTTAAGATCGCAATTCGGGTTTCGATTTCTGGCGGACGAATATCGGCGACCATGCCCATTTCGAAGCGCGTGCGAATGCGCTCTTCTAATCCGTCGATATCCTTGGGCGCTTTATCTGAAGTGAGCACGATCATTTTCTTTAGCCCGTGAAGCGTGTTGAAGGTGTGAATGAATTCTTCTTCTGAACGATCCTTACCGACGATGAACTGCACGTCATCGATCAGAAGCAGATCGACGTTTTCGCGAAATTTAGAGCGAAAATCGCCTGGATTCTTATGTTGCAGGCTTTCGATGAACTCATTTACGAAATTTTCGGCCGAAATAAAGTGGGCGCGCACACCCGAGTTGGTCGCCTTGATGCGATTGCCGATCGCGTGAAGCAAATGGGTCTTACCCACTCCTGGCGGGCCATAGATGAAGAGTGGATTAAACTGTACTGCAGGTTTTTCGGCAGTAGAAAAGGCCGAGGCATAGGCAAATTGGTTAGAGGGGCCGTAAATATAGTTTTCGAATGTCAGGTGCGGATCGATATTATCCGAGATGATTTGAACCCGTTCACGAACTTTAGGCTGAGAATGAGGGTTTACGAAGCCCGGCGACTTAACGGTTTCTTGGTGATAAATCATGTCGCGCGCGCTCGGAGGGGCGAGCGGATTGTTTAAATTGATCGATTCTTGAGTAGAAGGGACAGAAAAAGCCTCGTTTTGGAGGGGGTGTTGTGGAGAAAAAGACTCGGATGCAGCTTTGTTTTCTTTGGCAACATCAATGACGACTTCGACGCTCTGGCCGAGCAGAAAACTGACCGCATCTTGGATGTTTCCGCGGTAAGTGCTCTCGATAAAGTTCACATAGAAGGGGTTCTGCGCGGAGAGATAAACCCTTACTTTACCTGGGCCTACGTGTTCTGCCTTATCCCATTTCAGTGCATCTAACCAAAACTTAACCTCCTGAGGTTCGGAGTGATTTTGGAGAATATGCTGGTATGTTGCGGCCCATAAATTCTGTTGATTCATTTAAAGCAATCCCGTTGTTTTAGAACCTAAAGGTGTTAGCACGAACTTGTGGGATTGACAATGATAGTAGAAATCCGATAAAACTACTCGCTCAAGACAATCCAATTATTGAGATCGAAAAGGAAATTCGTGTATGAAACGTACGTATCAGCCATCGCGCAAAAAGAGAACGAAAACCCACGGTTTTCGAGCCCGGATGGAAACTAGCAACGGCCAGAAGGTTCTTAAGCGTCGTCGCGCCCGCGGCCGTAAGCGTTTAGTGCCTACTGTTGCTGCAAAATAAAAATAGGCCTTCATGAAATTTCCGCCTAACGCTCGCGTTCGGAAACGAAGAGAATATTTAAATTTTTTCCACCAAAGCCAGATGAAGCGTTTGGGGTCGTGTCTTATTTTTAAGATAGCGAGCGCCGAGCCGCGTCTGGGCATTACCGTAAAGTCCCGCACCAACAGCGTCTTAAGAAATAAGATCAAACGTCAGGTCAGGGAAGCATTCCGCCTGAACCGTGATAAGATGAAACCCTTCGATTACAATGTTGTGGTTCCATCGCAGGTTAAGATCAATTACGAAACTGCTCTGCGAATTCGAAAGAATTTGGAATCGGTTTGGGCCAATGAAGTTTCTTTTTAATTTTTATAAAAGAGTGATTTCCCCCCTTTTACATGGCTTTTCGAGATTGATTGGGGGAAACCCTTATTCAGGCTGTAAATTTGAACCCACCTGCTCCTGTTATTGCGAAGAGGCGATCCAGAAGTACGGAGTTCTGCGTGGAGGAGTTAAGGCTCTGATACGCATATTAAAATGTCATCCCTTATCCCGTTCCGGAGGTTACGACCCAGTATGAAGAATTTTATTTTATTTGCGGCCACGATGTTTTCTTTGTTCACCAGCCAGCCATCTCGCGCGACCGATGCGATTGCAGCAGATTCAAGTCATCTGTTGTTGCCTCATTCTGAACTCAAAATCGATAGCGGCCCTTTTTGGATTCGCGAGTGGTCATTGAATGAACCGAAGGGTGTCACACTCAAGACAGTAACCAGTTTTGATAGCGACCTCCTGATGACGTTTTCGGGCGCAGACTTTGCGTACCTGAATCAAAAAGCGGCGACCGATTTTAAGGCGTCTAGCGAAGATCATTACGAGTGGAAGTATTCAGACGACAAAGTCGATTACACCCGAATTTACCACGTGGTAGGCGATGGGCAACTTGATGTGGCCGTATCGATTCAATTCAAACAAAAAGGCCCAGAAAAAGCTTATTTGAATATCGTGTCTCAGGGGGCTAAGGATGATCCAGAAGCCCGCGACCGTGAGCTTTTCTATTATACCAACAGCAAGATCGAGCGAAATGTGGTCAGCAAAACCATTGATGCTACCGAAGTTGCAACGCCAGTAAAATGGGTCGGAGCCGGAACCCGTTATTTCGTATTTGCGGTCATGCCAGATATGACCACGCCGTCTGAGCGTTTGTTGCTTCAAAGCACAGGGCCTCAAAACGCCCAGGCTTCGCTTCAGTTTCCGGTAAGCAACAATCAGCTGAATCTGAAATTCAAAATTCTGTTTGTTCCGAAGAGCATTGACGTTCTTCGTAAGATTGATACCACGCTCGACACGACGGTCGATCTGGGCTTCTTTACCTTTCTTTCTTATCCGATCCTTCGTTTGCTTCAGTTTATCTACCGTTTTGTCGGTAACTACGGAATCGCGATCATCATCCTTACGTTGTTGATTAAAATTGCGACGTTTCCACTCGTGGTCAAGAGCATGAAGGGCATGAGAAAAATGGCTGAGTTTCAGCCACGAATCAAAGCGCTTCAAGAGAAGTACAAGAATGACAAAGAAGCCCTGAATCGCGAAACCATGGCGATGATGAAGACGTCTGGTTATAATCCGATGGCGGGTTGCCTTCCGATGTTGATTCAAATGCCGATTTTTTTCGCCCTTTACCGAGTGCTTTACGCTGCGGTCGAGCTGTATCGTGCGCCCTTTGCTTTCTGGCTCACCGATCTTTCGGCAAAAGATCCTTATTATATTACGCCGGTACTGATGACTCTCGTCATGTTCCTGCAACAAAAATTGACCCCGCCTTCACCAGGTATGGATCCGGCACAGAGAAAAATGATGATGTTCATGCCGCTCCTCTTCGGTGGATTCATGATCTCGACCCCATCCGGACTTTGTGTCTATATGTTGGTCAACGCAACGCTGAGTGTGCTCCAGCAGCAGTATCTGAATAAAAAAATGGGAGTTCCAGGCCATGCAGCAGGAATGGCAAGCAGCTTCTAAGACCGCGCGCGCATCCGATACAGCAGGCTACCTCTCGACCAAAACGATCGCAGCACTTTGCTCGCCTAGCGGCGGAGCGATTTGCATTCTTAGAATTTCGGGAAGTGAGGCTTTTTCGATTTCAGAAAAGCTGACCGCATCTCAGCGCGAAGAATGGCAGGAGCGTAAGGCGCAGAGACTCTGGGTAGTGGGGCGCGATCAAAAGCGAATCGATGATGCCGTCATGCTGCCTTATTTCGGACCGCGCTCTTTTACGGGCGAGGATTCGGTCGAGTTTTTTCTTCATGGAAGCCCGATGGTTGCGCAAAAGGTGCTTGAGGAGACTTTTTCATTGGGTGCGCGGATGGCGTTACCCGGCGAGTTCTCATTTCGTGCGGTCAAAAACGGCAAGCTTACGCTTTCGCAGGCTGAAGCCATCAAGGAGCTGGTTCAAGCTGAAAATGATTTCGCACTCGAACTTTCGCTCGAAAAACTTTCGGGAACCCAGCATAAGCTCGTTGAGGGGCTTAAGAACGAGCTCATTCAACTGGTCACTCTCGGAGAAGTCGGCATCGATTTTTCGGATCAAGACATCGACGTGGTCAGCTTGCCTGCGCTTAAGCAACGGTTGGCCGGCGTGATAAAGATACTGCTTAATCTTCAAGGAAGTTTTGATCGGGGTAAAAAGATTTCTGACGGCATCCCGGTTTCTATTTTTGGACTTCCGAATGCAGGAAAATCATCATTTTTTAATGCCTTATTAGGCGAAGATCGTTCGATCGTTTCTGATATCGCCGGAACCACGCGCGATGTGGTTCGTGAGCGCCTGAATCTTAAGGGTGCTCGGGGATATGTCAGTTTTAAAATTTCTGATACTGCAGGCTTACGAAAGAGTGTCGATCAGATCGAAAATATCGGGATCGAGCGGTCGCTTAAGGCAGCAGGTGAATCTGATTTTATTCTGATCGTTCTCGATGGTCTAAAGCCTGAGCTTGAATCCGTTCGCAAATTTTTGGCACAAGTTGAAGTTGATCAGAAAAACATCGTCTGGATCGCATCAAAAAGTGACTTAGCCGATGCCGCGCAGAGGTCGAAGCTCGAAAATGAATTGGGGTTAAAGCCACTTTGGGTGTCGTCGGTAACGACGGACGGCGTTCATCAGGCTGCGCTAGTGATTGCAGAAGCGGGCGAGCGGGCATTAGATAAAAAACCAAACGAGGTGTTGCTGACGAGAATGGAGCATTTTCAGGCGGTCGAGCTTGCGCTGCAGTCCTTGATGACCGCGCGCGACTCCGAAGATCTCGTGTTATTTGCTTCGTGTTTAAGACATGCACTGAATGATTTGGGACCACTGATTGGCGAAACCTTGCCTGACGATGTTTTAGGAAAGATTTTCTCAGATTTTTGTATTGGTAAATAGAAACGGAAGGATTTGATGATGGAAGTAAAAGTAATCGGAGTAGTAGGAACAGGACAAATGGGCCAGGGAATCGCACAGACTGCTGCGCAAAGCGGTTTTGCCGTGATCATGGCCGATCAGAATCTCGAAACGGCGACTAAAGGGCTTGAGAAAATCAAGGCTCAACTCGCAAAGCTTGTCGAGAAACAGAAAATGACCGCTGATCAGGCAGCACAAACCCAGAAAAATCTTTCGGCTGCGGCCTCATTCAGTGATCTAAAGAACTGCGACCTCGTCATCGAGGCGGTTTCAGAAAACCTGGCGTTAAAGAAGAAAATTTGGGTCGAACTCGATTCAGTGGTGAAAGCGACCGCGCTTTTCGCTTCGAATACCTCATCCATCAGCATTACCGAGCTTGCGGCTGCAACCAAGCGTCCGACCCAGTTTGCGGGCATGCATTTTATGAATCCGGTACCGATCATGAAGTTGGTCGAAGGAATCCGGGGCATTCAGACATCGACCGAGAGTTTTTCCGTCATTCGTAAAACCGCCGAAAAGATGGAAAAAACCTTCATTGAAGTAAAGGATTTTCCGGGTTTTGCGGTTAACCGAATCCTAATGCCAATGATCAATGAAGCGGTATACACTTTGTATGAAGGAATCGCTTCGATTGAGGATATCGATGCCGCCATGAAGCTCGGAACCAACCAGCCCATGGGGCCATTGACCCTTGCTGATTTTATCGGACTCGATACTTGTCTTGCGATTATGGAAGTGCTGCACGACGGATTGGGCGATTCAAAATATCGTCCGTGTCCGCTGCTCAAACAATACGTTACTGCCGGTTGGCTGGGGCGGAAGTCGGGAAGAGGATTTTACAATTATGGATAACACTGCAGGACTCGTCGCCGTCGAACATCACGAGCCAGGGATCGCCGTAGTCAGCATCAATCGGCCGGAAGCCTTAAATGCGCTGAATAAACGCGTGCTCACAGAACTGAAAGCAGCGCTCGAAGTGATTTCATCTGATCCGAAGGTCAGAGTGGTGGTTCTTCGGGGTGCGGGCGAAAAAGCATTTATTGCTGGAGCAGATATTCGAGAAATGCAAAATATGAATCGTTCGGAAGCGGCCGACCTCTCGCGGTTGGGGCACTCGGTGTGCCTGATGCTCGAACAAATGCCAAAGGTAACGATCGCTGCGGTACATGGTTTTGCCCTAGGTGGTGGAACCGAGATTACGCTGGCCTGCGATTTCATTCTCGCAAGCGAAAAAGCCTTGTTCGGACTTCCTGAGGTATCGCTCGGGGTGATTCCGGGTTTTGGCGGAACGATCAGGCTCGCTCGTGCAGTCGGGATCGCGTGTGCAAAACAATTGATTTTTACTGGCGCGAGAATTAACGCTACCGAAGCCAAAGATCTTGGCCTCATCCATCATATTTATCCGCAGGTATCTTTTTTTGATGATGTTCTCGCTTATTCGAAAAAGATCGCCGTGCATTCACTCGACGCGATCGTTGTGGCTAAAAAGCTTCTGAATGAGTTCGAGGAAAATATCGGAACTTATTTTAAGATCGATGCCTTGCTAAAATATTGGTTAGGTGCATTTTCATGTGGCCGGCCTGTATGCCTACTGTAGTAAGTGAGCGGATGGCAGCAAAGTTCTGC
>CAIKYX010000033.1 GCA_903831745.1 Oligoflexia bacterium | reverse complement strand
TTACTGTTGAGTCGAATATTCCAAATCTTAAGTTTTCCGCCGCCTTTCGGTATGTTGAGGTAAATGTTTGAGCTCAAAAATCGAGCATCTACGGGACTGTCAATGTGGCACACGCCATTTAATTTTGATTTACCTGAAAGCAGATTTTTCGGAGTCATGATCCTCAGCATGCCCGCCATTCCAGGATTATCTCGAAAGGGGGCGATGTTCACGCCACCTTTCCAAAGTTCACCTAATTCCAAGCGCAGTCGGTCCATGGGTGAAAGAAAAGGGGCAAAAGATTGCCGGATCTTGCGCATGGAATCGAGTCTGGTTTTAATATAAGTTTGAGCATTTTTTTCTGAAAATTTGGTTTGTTCTCTAGGAAGGCCAATTCCAAAACACATGTCTGTTTTGATTTTATTTGCGCCAACCCTCCAGACTTTTGTTTTGGAGTATCTTTGAATCCAGCGATCAGCTCGTTGGGCATGCGCACTCGAGCAAAAGCCAGGAATATGAATTGCACACACTTTTTGATCAATCAGATCCTGTAGAAGGTTAAGCGTGAGCTGGGAAGATACGGCAACTTTGGCGCCATCCGTTTGTAAGGGGTTTTTTTTGCAGTGCTGAATGAACTCCGGATTCAAAAAATCAATTTTCATCGTTCCCTCTCGCTTTAGAAAATAAATGCCAATCATTCATACATGAATAATAATTCTCTGAATTTGTTTTGTTCAGGGTTCAGGGCTGCCAGCGGAATGGACCATAGTCTGAGAATTTCTGGCTCCAAGATCACTTCTTGGTAGAGTTGTCGCCATTGAATCTGGTTTCTACTGGGGTAGCGAGTCCCTGCAGGGCAGAGTTCAATCATCCTGCCTATTTTTACCAGGGTAGAGCTATTCATTTCTTTGCGGTTTATTGATTTTGAAGTGAAGTATTTGAGGAGAATTTCATTGATTGCACCAGTGTCTTTTCGATCTATTTTTTCATGGGCATTCAATAGACCCAGCATATTTCCTTTGGTATCAAATTTAGGAAAAATTCCAACTCTGCGCGCTATCCAGAGCGAGCACCTTTTGGACGGCAGGTGCAGATTTTGGGTATAGAATTGGTCTGCCTTTTTACATGCAAGAGAAAGCTTTCGTATGGATTTTCCTTCGGCAAGCATCTGAATACAATTTTCGAGCTGATCCAGATAATGAGTGGCTGACGACAGAAGCGTATCAGGATTGTAGTTCTTACCCGTTAACGAAAAAACCAATTTGTGCTCTAGAGCATAACGAAGGCAAGTTCCGTAGTACGCACGCATCTGAATGTGTCGTCGTAATTCAACCCTTTTCAAATCATGTTGATTCCGTTTTTGCAGATCAGTGAAGCCTTGCCGAGCAATTTTTATGCAATATTTCTCAGGTCTTTCAGTGATATCTGATTTTCTGAGAACCGCTTCAGAAAAAATAGAAGGCAATCTCCGGTCGGAGCAAAATCGTTTTTGAAAGGTATCAAAAATTCCGATTTTATGTAGGACATCAAAAAGAATGAGATTGGACTTGGAGTGAAAACCATAGACGCTTAGGAGTCTTGAACTGAGATTGGACACATAGAGCGACTTCTCGGTTGATTTTCCGGTGATGGTACTGCCATTGAATGCTTTTAAATAAAACTCGAGTATCTTTTTTTCATCCTTGATTCCCAAGGCTAAAAATGCACGGTAAGGATGAAAGAGTTGCTGTGAGGCGGCTGAGCGTGAGCGTACTAATTCGCCATCTGGAAAACGCACTCGCAGTCGTTTGGTAACTACGATATCGGCGTACCAGAAACAAAAAGCTTCCATATTGAAATTAGCCTTGATGAATTGGTTTACATTTTCGAATTTCGCGCGACCGCAAAAATAGGGTTCCAAGATCATGATATGGGCTGCTTCATGAGCTGCTTCGATAAAGCGATCAATCGCGGTCGAAATGAATTCAAAATCGCCCATAAGATGGAGATTCGAGAAGTAATTCTTTCCCCGGAAAAACATTCTTTGTGAAAATGGATTCCATTCTTCAGTAGGAAGAGTGGCTTTGTGTTCCAGGACTGATGCGGAAGTAAGCGTTTGAAAGAGTTCAAAAAGACCTGGAAAATCACGCTCCAGCGTGCGTGGAACGCGGTATTTTTTATGCGAGGTACGGGATATTTTTTGCTCAAAACTGCTTAGAAAATCAAAAAAAAGCTTCGCGCGCGATTCTGTTTCACTTGGCATCTACTCAATCATCCATGAATTGCATTGAGCAGTAAAGAAAATGAGTCCGAGACCGAAAGCAAAGAGTTATTCTTTGCCCCAGTCTCGAACTCATTTTAGAAATGTGACGAAGTGAGTTATCCGGCCCAACGGTCGCCGTAGACTAAATAGTACTTAACTAGTGCCCAAAAGCTTCCGCCCTTCAGGAATTCCAATTCTTTCCTGGAAAGTTTAATAGCAGGAAGTTCACCATGTTTTTGCATGTATGCAATCCCATCTCTGCCTAGTTTCTTAAGAATACCGTCTTTGATCTTCTCAATTTCGGATTCAGTATAATCAGTCGCGACTTTTTTCAATTTTTTCATATATTTCCCCCTATTGGCTCCCGATTGAAGTACTTAAGGAATTAGCTTAAGAGCTTCATTCAGGCGTTATATAAAGTTTATCGTAAGCGAATATTAATGCAATGTGTCAAAGTTGACATTTTTAGTCATATTCTAACATGTCGTTATTAGAGGGATTAACTCGATTGTTCCTGAAACATCTCTTTGTAAACGCCTTCAGCGCGGATGAGCTGGTTGTGCGTACCTTGCTGAACCAGGGTTCCACCATCGAGCACAAAAATGACATCGGCGTCTCGAATCGTAGACAGTCGATGAGCGATCAGAAAAGTGGTTCGGTCCTTTGCGAGTTCGCGAATGTATTTTACAATTTCGGACTCACTTTCAGAATCCAAAGATGAAGTAGCTTCATCCATCAGCAGGATCTTCGGATGAGTGTAAAGGACTCGAGCGATCGAAACTCGCTGCTTTTGTCCCCCTGACAAGCCAATTCCGCCTTCGGCCAAATGGGTTGCCCCCCCCTGTGGAAGTTCCGAGAGAAACTCTTCTGAAAACGAATATTTTTTAGCAAAATCGAGAAGTTTTGAATTAGGTGAGTCGTCTTTGAAGGCAATATTGCTTTCGATGCTCCCCGAAAAGAGATCATTATTTTGTCGCACATAACCAATTTGGGATTTTAAATAATTCAAATCCATAAAGGCCTTATCGTAATGATCAAAGAATATTTTTCCGGTCGAGGTTTCAAAATCTCCCGCCAGTAAGTTTGCAAGGGTGGTCTTTCCTGAGCCACTCTTGCCAACCAGTGCAACCACCTGCCCGGGATAAACGGTGAAATTAATGTCGTTCAGAATCCATGGATCGTTTTCCGAATAGCGAAAGCTCACCCGTTCGAATCGAATTTTTCCTTCCAGAGTCGCTGCGTGCTTTTTTGCGGCGGGAGGCTCGGTCTTACCGCTCGGAAAAAGAATATTGGGCAACCCAGCGGCCCGTCCGAATCCGCAACCATCATAAGCAATCCCGGCCCTTGGGCCCAAATTTTTTTCGGAATTTCGAAGGGGTAGGGAAGCGAAAGGTGGCTTGTTTCTCCTAAGCTCTGCAAAAGGCTGAGCTCACGCGTTTTCCGCACTTGCATCTGAATTAGCAGTCTGGTGATCTCGAGCCTATTTGGCGTACACTAACCCAGTGACCCCAGATATTATAAAACTAATCGATCAAGAGTTTGGTCCCGCATTTTCATCTCGGACGCCGGAAGACCTTAAGGAATACGGAAAGGACTGGACCAAGGTCCATGATCCAGATCCGCTGATCATTTGCTTTCCGCAATCGACCGATGAGGTGTCGCGATTGCTAAAGCTTTGTAATCAACATGGCATCGCTGTTGTGCCTTCTGGTGGACGCACTGGTTTATCGGGTGGGGCCGTTGCTGCAAAAAAAGAAGTGGTGATCTCGTTCGAAAAAATGCGCAAAATAGGTGCGGTCGATGAGCTTGCGCAAACCCTCTGGTGCGAAGCCGGCGCTGTCACCGAAGCAGTGCATTTGGCGGCAAAAACCCACGGACTGACTTGGCCGATTAACTTTGCCTCGAGCGGTTCGTCTACGGTAGGCGGTAATATCGCCACGAATGCGGGCGGAGTAAAAGTCATTCGCTATGGCTTGACCCGCAATTGGGTGCTCGGTCTGACTGTCGTGCTGATGAATGGCGAGATTCTTAAACTCAATGGATCACTCGAGAAAAACAATACTGGAGTCGACTTTAGGCAGATTTTTATTGGCACTGAAGGAGTATACGGAGTCGTCACCGAGGCAATTTTAAAACTCGCGCCGCTTCCGAAGGAAAGTGAAGTTTTTCTTTTTGCGCTAAAAGACCTTGCGAAGGTATTTGAGCTTTTTAAGACAGTGAGACGGGTCAACTTTACAGTAAACGCCTACGAATGCCTGTCGGACGAGTGTTTGCATGTGGTTCTAAAACACCGCAAGCTGGCATCGCCATTTTCGGATTCGCATCCGTACTACGTTTTGGTCGAAGCCGAGAAACCAGTGGATGAAAATTGGCTTCAAGGATTATTTGATTCGGGATTGGTCGAAGATGCGGTTCAAGCTCAGTCTCCGAAAGAAGCGCAAAATTTATGGGCCATGAGAGAAGGCATTGGTGAATCTCTCGCGGCGACCGGTCTTATGCATAAGCATGATATTGCGTTGCCGATCGCTCGACTTCAGGAGTTCATCGAGAATTGGACGCGTGACTTAAAGACGCAGTATTCTGGAATCATGCCCTATATTTTTGGTCACATCGGCGATGGCAATTTGCATGTCAATCTCATGAAGCCCGCATCAATGGATGTACCGGAATTTAGAAGAATCTGTACCCAAGTCGATCAAAATCTTTTTGCTTGGATTCAAAAATACGAAGGAAGCGTTTCTGCCGAACACGGTATCGGCTTATTGAAAAAACATTTATTGTGTTACACGCGCACTCCCGAAGAAATCGCCATCATGATGAAAATGAAAACGGTATTTGATCCAAAGGGGCTCTTAAATCCGGGAAAGATTTTTTAAATGCCAGGCAAAAGGTGTCCGACAACTTTTTACTGGGCTTCCTGATGGGTGGAGAGCTGTGCTTGAGCCCCTGTCCAAGCAAGTGTTTATGGCGGAACTCGCTGAATTCCTGGCTTCCGAAGAACAGAATAAAAAAACATTTTATCCTGAGTCCAAAAATATCCTGAGAGCGATAAAGTCTTTGGATCTGCCGAAGGTCAAAGTCGTCATTCTCGGACAAGATCCTTATCATTGGCCTGGCCAGGCAATTGGATTGAGTTTTGCAGTACCAAACGAGTGCTTGCCCAAGCCACCCAGTCTGAAGAATATATTTAAAGAGCTGTCTGATGATCTAAAAATTGCGGTACCGACAGGGGCGTCGGATTTAACCGGTTGGGTGGCGCAAGGCGTGCTTTTGCTGAATACTGTGCTCACTGTTGAAGCAGAGAAGCCGTTATCGCACCGTGATCGAGGATGGGAAAAATTCACGGACGCAATCATGGACGCGCTTAATTCTCGCAATGAACCGATCGTATTTGTCTTATGGGGAAGTCATGCACAAAAATTCAAGAAAACAATTGATACAAAAAAGCACGACATCATTGAAGCTCCTCATCCTTCGCCGCTCTCTGCCTATCGGGGATTCTTCGGATCGCGGCCTTTTTCAAAAACGAACGCTGCATTAAAGCGACTGGGTAAATCACAGATATTCTGGGAACGAATTTCTGAGTAGACCAAAATCAATATTTTTATTTTTGATCAGAGTCCTCGGTCGTTTTTTTAGGAGAAGTTCCGCTTTGGTCATCAGGAACCGGATCCTTCACCTCTGTACTGTCATCTTGAGGCTCGACTGGTGCTTGAATGACTTCTTTTCGATGCTTGAAAAAGTGTTTAAAGAAGCTCTTTTTTTCTTCTGTTGGTTCAGGAGTATTTTTTTCATCTTCGGTATTAGGTATATATTGAAAAAAGCGGAACTGACGCTTTTTGATATAGTTAAGGGAATAGCTCTTCAGTACGTGGCTTGACTGATGATATTGCCCTTCTGCGATGATGACCGAGCCTTTGGGTGCGATGTTTCCATCTTTATCGAGTACTCTTCCTATTGGAATGACTGTGTGACCGTGTTTTGGCCACTCCGAGTGGGTCATGATCACATTCCATACATAGTTAGGGTCTTGGCTCTCCTGATCGAGATCGTCAAAACTGATTTCTTTGAATTGATTGCTATGCTTGAGTTTGCGCGACATAAAGTTTGCTAGCGCGTAGGGAACTTCAGTCAGTCGGGCAATTCCGAGCGAGTAGAGCACTGTATAAACAAAGAGATTGCAGGCATGTGTCTTATTGTGAAGATTTGCCGCTTGAAAACTCATGTAGTCCGATTCGCTCAAGTTTGCCAGGTAATATGCGTTCAGGCCTATGCTGGTCGGTAATTCATTACTAATTGGGCCAATTTCAAAATTGGGCAGGTACCAAAAGCGCGAATCTAAATCAGGACGCCTGTTATTAGGGTGGTCGATGTTTCCATCTGCAAACACAGGTGGGACCAAAAAGTTCAGTAGGGTAATGAGGGATAAAAACTTTTTCATGAACGATCGAATTCTATATTAAATGACTATTTCGGTCTAGTTATTTAGGTAATTGGGTGTCCGACAACTTATTTTGCGCAGCTTACTAAAAGGTGCGCCTAGGCACCTGGAAATAAGAAACATCAAAAAACCCTTTCAACACAATGCGTTAGCTTAACTTTTCCTTTCAATCATTTTCGTTTCTCGATATGCAAGTGGTCACACTTATTAACATATCCTGGGGGAATAGAATGAACGTTGTTTTCCTGTTTTTTGCGGAGGAGTCAGTGATGCAAAATAAAGATAAAGTTCTCTCGCAAGTTTGAGGGTTTGGTCTGCGCGTGGATCAGGTTCACGCACGTCGAGCAAAGTCAGATGCGAAATCATGGCTGCAATTCGGTGTTTGGCTTCGTTTTGTTCGCGTGCATGCGAATGGGCCAGATTCCACTGTTTGCCTTCGGCTGCACTCAGGATGGTATTCCAGCGAATGGGTTGTTGAATGAGTGTTCCGCTCCACAAAAGTTCGGCCACGTTTTCGAACGGGATGTTTTGATCGGCGAGGTCAGTAAAGAGATCGTAATTTCGATAATGAACTGGGCAACCCAGCGGCCCGTCCGAATCCGGAACCATCATGAGCAATCCCGGCCCTTGGGCCCAAATTTTTTTCGGAATTTCGAAGGGATAGGGAAGTGAAAGGTGGCTTGTTTCTCCTAAGCTCGGAATTGAATCATATTGCCGATTCGTTTGAAATTTACCTATCTCATTGGCTGAAACCACTTCTCGGACGATCAAATGTGATGAATGCTTTTAAAATCGTATTAGCTCATCAAGGAATCTAACTGAAGGATAGGATAGCTTTGACGGGGGTTAGGCTGCGATGAGCCCAGTGTTCCGTCTTCTAAGCAGCTCTTCGAACTCTTCGAGTTTAGACTGTA
>CAIKYX010000032.1 GCA_903831745.1 Oligoflexia bacterium | reverse complement strand
CGGCTCGGCCGAAATCGGCACGTTGATCACGGCGCTGGGCACCGGTATTGGGCCGGAAGAGTTCGATGCCGCCAAGGCCCGGTATCACAAAATTATCATCATGACCGACGCCGATGTCGATGGCAGTCATATCCGTACCTTGTTGCTGACCTTCTTTTACCGCCAAATGGCTGCTATTATTGAGAGAGGTTATCTGTATATTGCCCAACCGCCATTGTACCGAGCTAAAAAAGGAAACCGCGAACAGTATCTGAAGAACGAACAAGATTTGTTTGAGTTTTTACTTCAGTCAGGAATCGATTCTGCGAAGGTTTCTATTCGGTCGAAAGAAATTTCGAAAGAAGATTTGATTGTGGTTCTTCGCGCTTCATCGAAATATTCGAAAGCAATCGAACGTCATTCACGACGATCAAGCGCTGAAGTTCTGAAGTGGCTTGCTGCAAATGGCGTGATGAGCGATGTTCTGAAATCAGAGCAAAAACTGAACGACATTAAAGAAAAGCTTACTCTCGATATGGGTAAGCGAGGCTACACCGTCGAGACCACAGCGGTGAAGGATGAACACGGAATTTATTCTCTCAAAGTTCGCACGCGCCTTGAGGGTACCAGTAAGGTCACTCAGATTTCGACAGGCCTCTTACAAAGCATCGAATACGAAGAGATGCTTTCTAACTACAAGATCTCTGAAGGAATCCATGACGGCGAAGTGGTTCTTAAAATTGGCGAGAGCGTGCCAAAAACGTTTAAGTCTGTTTCGGAAACCCTCGACGCAATTTTAGAACACACGAAAAGTGGCGTTGGAATTCAACGATACAAAGGACTGGGTGAGATGAATCCAGAACAGCTTTGGGAAACCACCATGGATCCTGAGCGTAGAACGTTGTTGAAAGTATCGGTCGAAGACGCCGTCCAAGCTGACCAAGTCTTTTCATTGTTGATGGGCGACGAAGTTGAACCCCGCAGAAATTTCATTGAAACGAATGCACTTAAAGTAAGAAACCTAGACGTTTGATGATTTAAGAGGATTTTTATGTTGCGATCGAAAATTTTAGGAACCGGAATGTATGTGCCACCCAAATTGGTCAAAAATGACGATTTAGTGGCATTTATGGACACTTCTGACGAGTGGATCAAACAACGCTCAGGAATTGAACAGCGGTATTGGGTCGAAGGCACCACTTCTACTTCTGATCTCGCATTGTTAGCTACCGAGCAGGCTCTCAAAAATTCAGGGGTCGATAAAAGTGACCTCGATATGATTATTTTGGCCACGTTAAGCCCCGACCATGAGTTTCCAGGAACGGCTTGTTTTCTTCAAAAGAAACTTGGAGTCCCTGGTATTCCTGCACTCGATGTCCGTCAGCAATGCAGTGGTTTTATTTACAGCTTATCCATAGCAGATCAATTTATTCGCACCGGTACCTATAAGAAAATTTTAATTGTAGGAGCCGAAGTCCATTCAAAAGGACTTGAGAAAAACACCCACGGCCGCGAAGTCACGGTTCTATTTGGTGATGGCGCGGGCGCGGTCGTCTTGGGTGCGACCGAAGTCACGGATCCGAAGAAAGATTCATATTTATTGTCGACTCATTTGCATGCAGATGGAACCTTCGCAGAAGAGCTGTGGACCCCGGGGCCTGGTTCGGGCTTGGGTGATAGCGCGCGATGTACCGTAAAACAGATCGAAGAAGGCCTAATTTACCCAAAAATGAACGGTAAAACGGTTTTTGTAAATGCGGTAAAGCGCATGCCTGAGGCGGTTTCTGAAGCCTTAGATTTTAATGGGCTTAGCATATCAGATATTGATTTATTTATTTTTCACCAAGCGAACTTGCGAATTAACGACATGGTTG
>CAIKYX010000031.1 GCA_903831745.1 Oligoflexia bacterium | reverse complement strand
GTTCGAGTTATCAGGTAGGTTGCTTGATCACGTGAGCAATTGCGTGACTAGATGGATGGTGATCCATTCGCGGAAGCGATGGACAGGATCCGGCTTATAGGGCGACTCTTCTTTAAATCAATCTTTTATGGCCATTTCCCGCACGGAGATGGCTGTAAAAGGTTTGTATCTCCATGCAGAACATATAAATATTTATGAGTTTTTAGTGGGCAAAATTGTGGGCATGTGGGCAAAATTGTGGGCACTTTTAAGCAATCAATTCATTCAAGAATCTGTGACTGACTACTACAAGAGTGATAGTTTGAAGTATGGGAATATTCAAAAAGAATCCTCCAAGCTCTGGAGCTGTCTACGACTTGAAGCACTTTGCGCAGAAGTCTGAACAGATTCTCTGGCCCGAAGAAATCACGCTTGCACGGGGGCTCGTAAATGAAGGTGACGACCCAACTGGCGAAAAAGCTCTGATGAACAGGGCATTTGGCGGAAGCTCTCAAAAATACTTTGCCGTTACGAATTGGCGAGCGATTGTTGGCTTCATGGGAAGTGGGTTGGTGAGTTCTGAACCTTACGAATCATCTGCTCCAAGGCTCTGGAGTGAGGGAAAAAAGTATTTCTACAGCTATTCAAATCCTGTCTTGAGAGGCTCATCTGCTGAAGTGAGCACCCTTGAAATTACCCAGAATATGTTTACGGCTCTAAAAGAAGTGATGCATAACGGAATACCCAAGAACATTCCCACAGCAGAACTTCAACTAATTAAGAAAGATTGGGGCGCTGGACCTCTAGGCGATTACGGAAGGGCGCAATCAGGCAGAGATTTTATGTTTATTTACGTATGCTCTTACTGCTCTAACACTTTTCCCTCCGAAGATGATGCAGATTCGCATCCTGAGAAGGCTCCGAAGAGCTGCCATACCTGCCTAAGAGTAAATAAGGCCACCGCCTAACGAAGGCACAAGGAAGGCTGAAATTACTTTCTGCTGACGCCCTTACATTTTGTTATAGGCCAAGTGTGGCAAGACTGAAACGCCCCATACTTTCCATCTCTCCACAATAGGACACCCCAATCGCAGGAGGGGCATGCATCAAAACTCTCTCCTGGATGGTCTTTACAAGAATAAATTAGGGGATTCAGAGACATTAGATTTGTTGATTGGCCACAAACTCCGCACGGTGGAGTTCTCATCTTGCAGAGTGGGTAGTTACTGCAGTAACACCCATCATTTCTCTTACTTTTTACAATCCGTCCCGATTTACATATTGGGCACATTACGTTTAATGAAGGGTCGAGGCCTAGGTTTATTCCAACGCCTTTTTCGTTCAATTCGAGGGCAAACAAGGAAGGCGCTTGAACTGGTGTAATCAAATGGCATGCCACCCGAGCTCTGGTTAGCGCAACATAAAAGATTCTTCTTTCCTCTGCATGTTCGAAACGTTCAGAATCGGGAAGTACCAGCTTGATAACTGGGTCATCTTCAATTGTGGAAGGGAACCCTCGATTATCCTGTTGAACATCCATAACAATCACATAATCTGCTTCCATTCCTTTTGAAGAGTGGATGGTTTTTATAGTGACTGGGCCTTTCCATAACTTTTCCACTTGTGCCTGTGTAGGCAAATTATTCGAATATCTTGCAATCACCATCAAATCCGACTCTTCATTATTTCCAGAGCCGATGATTGAGATTACTTGCTTGAGGTTTTCCAAGTTTTCATCTAGCTGAGTGTTCCAGTGGAGAAACAAAGTATCCAAACTTGAAACTTGTGACTGAGAAGTAATTTCTTTTCTAAGTTGAGCAGGGTTTTCTTGGATGAATTTGCTGGAGTAGTTTGCCAAGGATTGAGGAAAGCGATGAGTTTCACCAAGAGGCACGACTTTTCTATCTAATTTTGGCTTACTAGCTTGTCTCATAATTGATAAATCGCTGCCAGCAAATCTATTGATTGATTGCCAGTCATCTCCAACGAGCGTAAGTTCGACCTCGGGATTAGCCACCCGCATTGC
>CAIKYX010000030.1 GCA_903831745.1 Oligoflexia bacterium | reverse complement strand
TTCACCTGCGCCTGCGCCCGAAACATCTTGGGCAAGTACTGAAAAATTGGAATAAGGGTGAAGTGTATTAAAAGCCGTAGTGCTCGAATGAATGATGCCGGTTCCACTCGTGTCGAAAAACGAAGTAGAAGTCGTAGTGGTCGATCCCATCATTGCGGTGTTGTCGTATTTTAGTGAGAACGAAACTCCAGGAATGTCAGTATCGGTAAAATGGATGGCATAAAAGACATTCGTGATTCTGGCGGAAGGTGAGATGGCCAGTCCGGTGCCCGATGGAAAACCTTGGGTCATGGTTTGAATGCCCAGGTGAGGAATGACCGAACTAGTGGTGTTCAAGAGGAGTCCAAGATCGGTCGGCAGAGTTCCGCTGACTCCTGAATCTTGTGGCGTATAAATCGAAGGCATCGGTCCGCCGCCGCTGATCGCAATCGATCCGCTGGCAAAACTGGTGGTGGTAAAAACAAGGCTACCGATCAACAAACTTAGGAGTTTCATGGCCCTGAAAATAGGCCTGATTTTCCTTATTTTCAATAAATTTTATGTATTGCGATGGAATGCAATGGCATCGATTGACTACTGCGAAATGATCACGTGATCACAGGCGAATTGAGTCATGTTCGCCGGGTTAGGCAAGATGGATAAATTGGGTGAATTGTCGTCGATGAAGAAGCTCAAGGAGCCGAGGGCAGAAGTTTCTGTCGTGGTGTTCTGATTTTTTTGAAACTTGAGGTGAATCTGATACCCAGTGGCTGGTGCATTCTCTGCCCACGAGTTGCAACTCAAGCCGATGACTTCTCTCAGGTAAGGCTCGGTACTGGTTGCAGGACGGGGGGGTGGAATCGAGAAGATCAGACCACAATTCATGCTCTTGGCGAGGGTTGACGTAATCTGCTTTTTATCTTCCGTCAGTTTTCCTTTCAACTTTCCATCATAATAAAAGTGATAAAACGAATCGCCATGTGCTGGAACGGTGCTTGCTCCCAGGCACTTGAACTCCGCAACCGAAGGCGCATCAGCTGCACCGGCTGTGCGGGCAAATTGCTGGTTAGAAACCAAAAAAACGAGAATCAGAAGGAAGCTGACATTCAATCTCATGGCAGCACTATAGGCGGAAGCCGACTTCGAAGCAAATTGCCGGCATCTTGCTTGATTTTACTGCGTTTTTTGACTCCAAAATGTCAGAAGGGACACATTACGGAATGATGGGTTTTTTTATAAACTAATTATGTGTAAAACGGACTGAACCGTTTGAAACAAAAGAGAAAATGAAGAAGCGGCTGATCGCAAAATTATGGAATCCTTTGCGTAGGAAATATTTCTTAAGAATATTTTTTGGAATTCTATTTGCGATGACTTCCGGTTGTGGATTTAAAATGAAAGTTCCGGCGCCTCAGGCGATCTCTTCGAGCAGCGCAGTCGGGTCGCGAGGTAGCGCTACTCAACTGGTGTTCACAACTGCGCCTAGTCTTGCGGGTGATACCGACACGGCGCTGGCTACCCAGCCTGTGGTCACTGCAGAAGATGGGTTGGGAGCGACTGATGCTTCGTATTCGGGCACGGTCAGTTTTATTGGTTACAGTGATCTCGCCTGCACCGGCGGAAACGAAGTGGCGAGTGGAATTCATAGCGGTTCTCCGAGCAACGTACTTGGGGTGGTATCATTTTCCTTCACACAAATTCTGAAAACCAATGTCGTCGCAGTCAAGGCTACCGATGGAGTGCTGTTCAGTGCGTGTTTGAATACTTTTGCAATTAATCCGGGCGCTATTGCTTCGCTCGGGTTTAAAACTCAGCCTTCAATCACCGGTGATACCGGTCATTTCCTGGGACAGGCTCCTGAGGTCGAAGCACTCGATGCAAATGGCAATCGGGTGACTACCGATTCTGCGACAAATATCACGATCGCGGCTTATTCAGATGCCTGCAGCACGGTAGTGGGTGGTGGACTGAATGCGATGACTAATCCGTTGTCTCTGAGTTCAGGCGTTTCATCATTTGTGGCTGTCGCTATTTTTAAGACTTCCGTAATTCATATCGGTGCATCAGATGGTACGCACACCGTTTGTTCGGATGCCATGAGCATAGATCCAGGTCAGATTTCTTCGCTTGTTTTTTCAAATGAGCCTTCGGTAAGCGGCAACGCTGATGCGGCCTTGGTTTCTCAACCAGAAGTGACAGCGCACGATTCGCACGGAAACGTAGTCACGACCGATTCAATCACTCATATCACATTGACCGCCTATTCCGATGCGTGTACGACTCCGGTGGCAAGTGGGGTCAGTGCCAGTACCAATCCCCTTGCTCTTACATCCGGAGTGTCTTCTTTTCAGTCCGTTACCATTCTGAAAACGGGTGCCACCCATCTCGGAGCCTCAGACGGAACGCACACTGTATGTTCGACTGCCTTCGCAATCGACCCTGGAGCAGTTCATTCGTTGGCCTTTAGTACTCAGCCCGATTCGGCAGGCGACACCGATACGGTGCTCGGTCGTCAACCTGTCGTTACCGCTTTTGACACAAATTTAAATGTGGTGAGCAACAATTCTTCGGCACATATCACGCTGACTGCATATTCGGATGCATGTACGACTCCAGTCGGAGGTGCCTTAAATGCAGATGTGAACCCACTCGATCTGGCGTCAGGTGTGGCTACTTTTTCGAATGTGGCGATTGTGAATACTTCTGTGGTGAAGATCGGGGCTTCTGATGGAACGCATACGACATGTTCGACGGCGATGGTCATCAGTCCGGGTGCGCTTCATTCATTGGTGTTTAGCACTGATCCTTCGGGCACCGCCAATTCTGCGTCTGCTTTTGCAATTCAACCTTCGGTGACCGCGTATGATACCCATGGAAATGCTTTAGGAGCAGGAACCTCGATTGCGTTGTCTCTGACTTTAGGAACACCTTCGTTGTCGTGTGCTTCCACGAGTGTGCTCACTGATGTAAATGGAGTTGCAAACTACTCGGGTTGTAAGCTCACCGGCGTAGCAGGAACTTATTCTCTTACGGCAACCTCCGGCGCAAAAACGGCGACTTCGGGAGACATAGTGCTGTCTCCTCCGGCTGAGGATTCATTTGCTCGGAGTGGAGATTTGAATTCTACCCGTCAAAATCACACGGCCACACTTTTGCCAAATGGATATGTTTTGATTGCTGGCGGAAGCTATTCTGCGGATAATTCTACGGCCCGGGCAAGCACGGAACTCTATAGCTCGAGCAACGACGCCTATACCTATACCAGTTCGATGTCGAGTGCGCGTGAGTCTCATACAGCGACGCTCCTTCGAAATGGAAAGGTATTGATCGTGGGTGGTTTCGATGGAAGCAGCACGCTTGCCACCGCTGAACTTTTCGATCCTGCCAATTCTGCATTTAGCAATACCGGGTCCATGAGTTCACCCAGAGTGAACCATACGGCAACACTTCTTCCTAACGGTAAGGTCTTGGTCGTCGGTGGTTATGATGGGCTTAATTTTTTATCATCTGCCGAAATTTATGACCCGGATACAGGAATGTTTAGTTCTGCAGGAGACATGCTTACGGAACGAGCTTATCATTCGGCTGTTCTCATGCCGAGCGGCAAGGTTCTCATCGCTGGTGGATATTTCTGGGCATCTCTCGATGAAGCAGAGCTCTATGATCCATCGACTGGCCTTTTCACGTTAACCGCGAGCAACTTAAACAATGCGAGACATGGTCATACGGCCACACTGTTACCAAACGGAAAAGTGTTGTTGGTCAGTGGTACGGTTGATAGTGGTAATTTCAGGCTGACGAGTTGCGAACTTTATGATCCGGATCTAGACACGTTTACATTTACTGGGGCAATCAGTACGGGTAGAGTCTTTCATACGGCCACCGAGCTTCCTAACGGAAAAATATTGATAACGGGTGGATCGGATTCGAATCCGGCATCGGTTGCATCGGCTGAGCTTTATGATGTAGATGCGCAAACTTTTGGTCTTTCATCTTTAATGACGTCCAATCGATACCAGCACACCGCAACGATGCTGCCTACCGGAAAAGTGTTACTAGCAGGCGGACTGGATTCCGCTGCGCTATTTACCAGTGATCTTTATACGCCTACCGGCTATACACGAGCAGGGACTTTCACCGCGACTTCCAACACGATGTCCTCCGCACGCTATAATCATACATCCACGCTTCTACCGAATGGCAAGGTTTTGATCGCGGGTGGAAACAATGGAGGCGGAAATCTTTCGAGCGCAGATCTTTACGATCCTGCAACAGGTCTCTTTGTTGCTATTGGAGGAATGGCAGTACAGCGAGGTAATCATACTGCGACTCTCCTTCGTACCGGAAAAGTGCTGATTGTAGGAGGGCATGCTGCCAATAAGCACGCTGAACTCTATGACCCAGCCCTTGAATCCTTTTCAGTTACCGGATCGACATCGTTACCACGGACGTATCATACGGCCACCCTTCTTCCGAATGGCAAGGTATTGATTGCAGGAACGGGTTCAGGCTATTCAGTAGTTGCCGAAATCTATGATCCTGCGACTGGAAACTTTACCGATGTGGCCTCAATGACGATCGGGCGCGCCGCACATGCAGCTACGCTTCTTCCAAACGGCAAGGTTCTCCTTACGGGTGGCATGAAAAGCGATTTGACAGGACTTGCGAGCGCCGAAGTATACGATCCACAGGCCGACACTTTTACGGCGACTGCGAATTCGATGGCGGATAATAGAACGTTTCAACCTTCAGTACTTCTTCCGAATGGCAAAGTGCTGATTGCCGGTGGTCGTGACGGTTGGATGGGAATGTACGCCAATTCTGCCGATCTTTATGATCAAGACACCAATACGTTTACTGCTACTGCGGGCAATTTGCATCAGGGACGTGGGTATGGAACCGGAACGCTCTTGCCAGACGGCACTGTTTTATTCGCCGCTGGGGCGGCAAACACCACCTCTGAATTATTCGACTTTTTAACGGGAAGTTTTGCGTATACCGGTAATACCACCGCTGAAAGATTTTATTGCGCTTCTTCACTGCTTCCGAACGGCAAGGTGCTGGTCACGGGAGGGGTGGGAATGTCCTTCTACGATTCAGCTGATTTAAATCAATAGGGTCATCAGCCTTGGGCTCGGCATTCTTTGCCTAGGCCACATCAGAGCCGGTCTGTTATCATGAAGGATGAATGTGGCGCTCTCTCTCGATTCAAACTGTGATTTTCCTGTTTGCGATTTCGTTCGTGCAGGCCGACGAGTGCGATTGCGCAGGAGTAAAAGATTCTTATGCCGATCCTGCGTGCATGACCGGATTGCCCAAGTCCTTTTATACAAATCCTTTCAGTAAAAAGGAACAGGCGTGTACTATTCAGGATCTTCACGGCAAGAAAAAGTCAGATCAGTTTACCTATCTGGTAAAAGAAATTAGAAAAAATGGCGTGAATCAGGGCACCAAAACGCCAGAAGAAGTCCTGTCTTATATTCGTTGTTATACCTCAGATGACGAAAGTTACTGTCATTTGCGTAAGACGCTACTGCCGATGATCGCCCGGGCCAGCGAAACCAGTGACTTTCCGTTCGCAGTCGAAGCCTGCCTCTTCATGAAAGAAAGTGAATTTCTTCCGGTCAGCAAGAATGCTCCGAATGGTGCCTGGGGATACGGCCAGCTCATGGGAGACACTTTGGAAGAACTCGAAGACGTAGTGGCCCATCCCGTATCGTATTATGAAAAAGAAATCGCGAGAATCAGAGGCGAACTCTCGCCCTTGGGTCAGAAGCTTCTCAAATCCAGCAGTAACTACTTTTCAAGTTACTTTAATCGCGATTCCTTGAAGAAGTACGAGCAAGTGCAACTCGCCATTCAGGTTAAAAAAGACGAGCTTTATGCGGTCATGGGTAAGCTCGATCAGCGACGAATGTGGGATCGCTATTATGAAGGTAAAGGGCCTTCTACGATTCGCACTCCGACGACCCGAAAAGAAAAGGCAAACGCTGCCAAAGTAAAAATGGTCGATTCGGGCGATCAGGAAGCGACCCGAACTGCGAGTCTGGTACGTGCGGCTCAGTGCCCCCAAAAGGCTTTCATTCTTTCGATGATGAAGCAGCGGCGCGATCTGTATGCACTTGCCGGAATTCCAGGAACCCATAAAAAAGGAATGTTTCCAGAACTCAAAAATGCCAGTGAGTTCGAACAAAGCCTATTGCTGGCTGCGGGTTATAATATGGGAACCACCGGTTTGGCGAAATTATGCAAAGGCGTGGACTACAAGAAGTGCACGCAACTGATTCTTTCAAAACTAGATGCTCCGAATAATGAAACTGCAAGACAATTGCATGGAGTGATG